>JAISOO010000144.1 GCA_031275595.1 Spirochaetaceae bacterium
GATAATGCCCTGGAAACCAAACTTCAGGCCATACAGCAGCTTTTTGGCAACGATACCGATGGGGATCTCATTGTTGATTCCGGCATTGCCTATTCCCTGGAAAGCATCGCTAAACCCTATGTGGAAAGCGGCGGCATTATTTCCCTTAAGACCGGAACCATCGATTCCCGGATTTCCCAGGATCAACGGCGAATAGAAACCCTGAACCGGCAGCTTGCGGCTAAAGAGGCAACCCTGAAACTTCAATATGGTCAAATGGAAGGATCCTATAACCGGATGGAACAGATGTCTACATCCCTGGAGCAATTCAGCCAGCGGTCCACTAACAATAACCGGTAGGAGGATTTTTATGGAGATAACCATCAACGGAAATCCTGCGGATATTACCCTGGAAAAGGAACGCACCCTGGGGGAACTCCTTTCGGGAATAGAAAACTGGCTGTGGGGTTCAGGACATAGTTTAAGCGGATTACAGGTGGACGGGGCGGTCATAGGGGTTGACTCCGTTGCCGACGCCTTCCGGTGGGATCTGGAAAAAATAAAAACCATCGACATAAAAACCAGTACCCGTTCCGAGTTGCTGGAGGAAGCCCTCCTTGCCGCCAAGGAGACGCTTAAAACCTATGGGGATGCTTTATTTGACCGGCAGCACCAGATCCGGGAACAATGGGGCAAAAGTCCCGCCGGGGTATTTTTATCCGAAAAAGCCCCGGAACTGTACGACGGTATGGCAAAAACCCTGCGGGGCGAAGGATTACCCCCCGAAAAAATGGAATGTCTTATCGATGAACGCCTGCGGGAAGTAGAGAACCCTCAAAAAGAGATTCTGCGTATGGAAGGGGTTGTCACCGGTACCGCCAAAGGGCTTGAGGATCTGCCCCTGGATATTCAAACCGGCAAGGACCAGCAAGCGGCCGAAACGGTTGCTTTGTTTTCCGGCATAACGGAAAAATTATACCGCCTTATTTTTCTTTTAAACCAACGGGGCATATTGACGGATGAGGTTACCGTGGAGGACCTTTCGATTCAGGCCTTTATTGAGGAATTCACGGCGGCCTTAAAAGAACTGCTTGCCGCCTATGAGGTAAAGGACGCGGTGTTGGTGGGCGATCTGGCTGAGTATGAATTAGCGCCCCGGCTGCTTAAACTCTATTCCGCCATGAGGAACTCCGTGGAAAGCGCGGTCTCATAAGAGGAACATTATGATGCTATCGTTTTCGGGAATACCATTATTTTTACTCCAGGAAAATATTCAGTACTTTAAGGAAGATGATCCCATGGCGGGGATCCTCCTTCTGATTGGTATCGGCGCCATTCTGGTGGTGGGCCTCCTCGGGTCCCTTATCAAACACGGTATCGGCGCCGCCGGCCTGGGGGGATCCAAGACAAACACCCGCCAATTCAGCGTGTTTACCCTGTACCGGCTGGCAAAGTCCTATGGGCTAAACAAGGAGCAGCAAAAACTTTTGGAACAGATCTTTAAAAGCGACGGGGTTACGGACCCCCAACGGATTATGCAGAATCCCACGCTCCTGGACAAACATTTTAAACAGGCTTATAGAACCATCGAAAGGACCTCCAGCAGCGAAGAGGAGGAGCAAAGAAAAATTTCCCTGTTGTTTTCCCTCAGAAACACCATAGACAACGCCGAAAATACGGGCAATATGATCACGACCACCACCCAGGTCACGGCGAATTCAACCGTGGTCCTTATCGTTGGAAAAGACAGCTACCCGGTAAAGGTGCTTTCGTCCGGGAAGGAAAGCCTGTCGGTGGAATGTCCCCGGAACGTCCTGGGGGATCCGGTAAAGATCAACGCGGGGGCCAAAGTTACCATCTCTTTCTTTACCAAATCCAGTCAGGGATTTTCCTTTGATACCAGGGTGGTGGATAGGACCGATACTTCCAGGGGAACGATCCTGCAGGTGGCCCATTCCAACAAGGTAAAAAACATGGCCCAGCGTAAATCCAGGCGGAAACAGGCCGCCATGGTCTGTAATTTCTATCTGGTATTTATCGAAGAATCCGGCAGGGGACGGAAGAAAAAACAAAAATTGATCCTGGATAAACGTAAATTCCCAGGGACTATTTTGGATATTTCCATAGGCGGATGCGCGATAAAGACATCCTCCTTTATCGCGGTGGGATCGAGATTAAAAATTGAAATCGCTTATTCCAGTGAACAGCAGTTGGCGGTACTGGGCCAGGTCCTGCGGATCAATAGAAGCGGAGCCATAGGAGCCATTATTATGCACATTAAATTCCTCAAAGTACCCCGGAGAGCCTGGAATGCGATAAATGCGATGGTTTTTGAATACGCACCGGCATAAAGCCTAATTAAAGCAGGTAGAGGGTACATGAAAATACTGCAGATCAAAGATATTGTCAGAAAGGATGTTCCTATCTATTATCGCCGGCATTTCTCCGGTATTGTAGTTATGGAATTATTAAGCAAAGCCATAGAACGGCGTATCGATTTTATGATTGAGACCAAACCCACCGGCGCCAAGGAAATATCCTTATCCATTTCGGATCCGGTAGATTATCCCCTGGCGCCCCTTATTAATGAATTAAAGAAGTTTGTCATCAATCTGGATAATTCAGGAGGTCTTCCTGGTTGAACTTATCTCGGCATCCCCGGAAGAAACGATCCGTGCCGGGGAACGGGTTGCCGGATTTTTACATCCCGGAAGCGTGGTGGCCCTGAGGGGAGGGTTGGGGACGGGAAAGACCTATTTGACCAAGGGCATAGCCAGGGGCTTAGGGGTAAAAGAGGAAATTACCAGCCCGACCTATACCATCATTGGCGAGTACCAGGGGAAACTGCCCCTCTATCATATAGATGTCTACCGCCTGGGGGGGGATGAGGATTTTACCGCCCTGGGGGGGGAGGATTTTTTATACGGTCCGGGGGTATCGGTAATTGAATGGAGTGAATTGGTTCCCCGCTCAATCCCCCATGACGCGATAACCATCGAAATAACCTTGCTTGAGGGAAACCGCCGCCTTATTCGTATTCCGGCCCTTGCCATGGAGGACTTCAACCCATGAATGTGCTTGCCCTGGATACGGCTACCTCGGTTTTATCCATGACCCTTTCTTCAAACAATCGATTATGGCATTTTGAAATTGACGCCGGGCTTAAACATTCCGAACTCTTGATGGAGGGAGTGGATATGCTCTTAAAAAAAGCCGGGTTAAAACCGGAAGCCCTTGAACGGATCGCCTGTATGAAAGGCCCCGGTTCCTTTACGGGCCTGCGGATCGGATTTTCCGCGGCTAAAGGGCTGGCCCTTGCCCTGGGGATCCCCATGGTTTCGGTCCCCACCCTGGATTGTATGGCCCGTTCTTATTCGGTCTGGCCCGGTCCGGTGCTTCCGGTAATTAACGCCAGAAAGCACCGCTATTTTACCGCCCTCTACCGGGGAACCGAACGGGTTTCCCCCTATATGGACGCGGCCCCCGGGGAAATCCTGGAACTTGTACGCTCGGCTTCCCCGAAGGGATCGGTATTACTTACCGGGCCCGATGCGGATATGGTCAAGCCGGAACTGGGGGAATTGGTTTCCCCGGAAGTATTTTTGGTCGATCCCTTCCATAAGAACGGAAAAAGCCGGGAGTTACTGGACATTGCGAAAAATATTGCTATATTAAATAATAACGAGGTATTGTTGGGGCCCCTGTACTTGAGGAAAAGCGATGCGGAGTTACATCTCAATGAAACGAGTTCAAAGGAGTAAATTTTAAAACAGCCCCATTGGTATAGGTTGAAGCGGTTTTGAAACCGGCATCGGGAAAAACAGCCCGCTTTTCCCCTTAAATCTAAGGCCGGTGTTTCAAAAGCGAGGTCTTGAACCAGCCTCAATTTTTTTAGTATAGCTGGAGTATATGACGGATCAAAAAGAACTCTATGATGAATTAGAACCCCTGGAAGAACTTGAGGATCTCGAAGAGGAATCCAAGGAATCCTTTAAACCGGAATTGGAAGATGAAGAGGCTTCAAAATTTTTCTCTTCCACCTTGAACCCGTTTCTGAACAGTGTTTTCCCGATATTGCTTATCGATAATAAACTGAGGATCGTTTATACCAATCCTGCCTGTGAACGGCTTTTTACGGGTTTCTTTAATCTGGCGGGCAAGTATTTTATTGATATTTTTGGTAAATTTTTTGAAATGTCGGCGATTCGGGAGATTCGGGAGACCATCCTTAACGGAAACAACGGATACTCCTGGAAAGGGGAAGTCCGGATTAAATCCCGGAAAATGGTGACGGTCCAGACCAGGGTATATCTTTTTTCCGCGGATTTAAATATCAAACGGCCCAAAGAATTTGTGGTCATGTTTGACGATGTGACGGAAGAAAACAAACAACTGCTCCGCAGCGTCTTCATGAGCCTCCTGGAAGCCTCGAAACTCAAGGATAATGATACGGGTAAACACATAGTCCGGGTAAATTACTATTCCCGGTGTTTGGCGGAAGAATTGTACCACAAGCCCGGTTATGACCGAATCGACGCGGATTTTATCGATAACATCGGCTTTCTCGCATCCATGCACGACGTGGGAAAAATCGGTACCCCCGACGATATCCTCAACAAAGAGGGGCCCCTGAGCGATTGGGAATGGACGGTCATGCGGGAGCATACGAAAAACGGCGCCTTTATTTTGTCTACCTACCCCAACCCCATGGCGAAGGAAATCGCCCTGAGCCACCATGAACGATGGAACGGTTCGGGGTATCCCTTCCAGCTGGAAGGGGAAATGATCCCCCTGGCCGCCCGGATAGTCAGTATCGCCGATGTATATGACGCCCTGCGGATGGAACGGGCCTATAAGGCGGCCCTTCCCCACGACATAGCAGTCCAAAAGATGGTAGAAAGCACGGGAACCCAATTCGATCCTTCCCTGATCGATGTCTTCATTACCATCAACGAGCAATTTAATACCCTCTATGAGCAGAACAAGGATTAACCGGGGTTTCCCCGGCGGGTTCCTTTTTCAGCTCCTAAAGGGGTTCCCGGCGGGCTTCAAAATTGAATTCCGGAAATACCGGGGTTGAGGCGGCGGCAGCCTTGTTTTCGGCCTTGATCGCCTCAAATACTTCCTGCCGGTAAACTTTTACGCTCTTGGGGGCCTCCACGCCTATGCGGACCTGATCCCCCCGGATATCTATGATGGAGATGGAAATATCATCGCCTATCATTACTTTTTCGTTGATTTTTCTTGATAATATCAGCATGGGGCCTTCTTTGCCGCCTCTGTCTGTTTTATGGACGCCAGCTCTTCCATGATATTATGTTTGGTTTTCCACCGGACATCGGTCAGGATCGCCTGTTTACCCAGCCGGAATTCCCGGTTGATGATCAGAGGGCCCTGGAGGTTGGCGGTCATGGGGCCCTCCGGCGGGATGGTAACAATCGAAAAGGTAAGGGCCATTTTAGGATCCGAAAGACCGATATCCCGGAGTTCCTCGTCATCCACCTCCACTTCATAGTCGGGCCTGAACAGGAACGGGTTGATCAGAATAAAGGCAAGCTCCTCAACCTCCAGCGCCTGGAGCCAATAAAAGGGCTGCCGTTCCGCGTCCAAAAGCAGGTATTCCTTTATCCCTTCAAACCCAAAAAGACCCGCGGGAAAAGCAATCTTCTGCCGTTCATCCACATCGATAATTCCATAGGCTTTAGTTGCGACCTTCACTTCTTTCTCCTCAAATAGATTAACGGGAACCGCTAAAAATTGCAGTTTCCAGCGGCTTCCTTATCGCAGAAAATCCAGCAGGGTTGGCTGAATAACCTTGGCGGCGGTTTGGAGGGCCGCCTTATGGGCAAAATCCATCATTCCCAGGTCCGTGGCGGCGGTGGTAAAGTCCAGTCCCGATTCCCTGCCCAAAGCGGCGGTAACCTTGGGAATCTCCTCGTTAAGCCGGTTCCAGGTCATTTCCGCCCGCTCATAGCGGCTCCCCAGGTCGGTAAGACGGCTGGCAAAATTACTCATGGCCAGATCTATACCCCCTATGCCCTGGCTCCCCACAAATTCCTGATCCCCCCGGAACAGGGCGTCCCGGAGGCGGATCACCATATCGAAGGCAGAACCCCCGGAAACCCGGGCCGCAGGATGCCAGTTGGGCGCCCCGGGGTCGTTATTTGCGGCAATGATCCCCAAATCCTGTAAAACCCGGGAATCGGAACGGTCCTCCATGCGGATAAGGTGGGCGTTGGTCCCTTCCAGGGCGAGTCCCCGGGTTTCGGGGTCCACGTAGGCCTTTACCGGGGCGGAGGATTCGTTTATTTTCGCCACAATGGCATGGAGGGTATCTCCGGGATTTACGCTTATCTCCTGGCCGTCCACATAAAAGGCTCCGGGAGCGGTGACCCGGTAATTGACGGCATCAAAGGTAGAGAATATCTGCATCTTTTCAGCCCAAAAGGCCTCCCCCCCCCCGATATCCAGGGAGGCGTAGGCCCCCTCGCTTATCTCGGCCCGGCGGGAGGGACCGGCGCCCCGGTATTCAACCCGGACCACCATGGATTCCCCCCCCCCCTGAACGGTCCCTTCCACCGCCCGGAAAGGCTCGGTAAAGACCTTGTCCCCGGCAAAAAGCTGTTTTCCATCGGGACCGATGGTATTGGATATGGAGACCATTTCTTTGAGGAGTTCGTTAACCTCCACCGCCATATACCGCAGATCCTCCTGGGTATAGGTCCCGTTGGCCCCCAGGACGGAAAGTTCCCGGATCCGCTGCATGATGTCGTTGGCGTACCGGAGATTTCCTTCCACCATTTGGTAGTGTTCCCGGGCATGGAAGGTGTTGGTTTCAAACCGTTCAAGCCGGGTCAGGTAGGATTCGTACCGTACCGCATGGGACGCCGCCAGGGGATCCTCCCGGAGTTCCCGAATCCTGGTCTGGCCGGCGATCTTGGCCTGTATGTTGGCCAGCCCCTCTTCCTGACGCCTCAGGTAGTACTGGGCATCGTTATTCGGCATATCCGTAGAAATTCTTCTCATCTCAGGCTCCTTCTCATCATAGGGGGGGCGCGTTTTCCGGACCTTTCCCGGCATATTGCGGACTCCCTGCCGCGCCCCCCTGCGTTCCAGCCCTCCGGGCTTCCACTACCCCCCAAAAAGGAGGGGCTACACTCCCATTCTGTTAATAATGGTATCCAGCAGGGAATTGACCGTGGTGATGAACCGCGCCGCCGCGGCATATCCGTGCTGGTATTTGATCATGGCGGCTAATTCTTCATCCATGTTGACCCCCGAAACGGATTCCCGCATATCCCGGAGCTGCTTCATGGTGAGGTTCTGGGTCTCCAGGGACCGGCCGCTTTGTTCCCCCAGGATCCCGATCCGGCCCACCGCATCGGCAAAGTAGTCGTCAAAGGTCCGCAGTTGTCCCACCATGACCGCCGTGTTTCTGAGGGCGGCAATGGCCAAGGCCGCCTCCCCATTGCCGGGATTGGCGGGCCTGCCGTTTTCTCCAAAGCCGGCGGCCACCGACGAGGAATCCCGGAGCAGGGCGGGGTTTACCTCGATCCACCCCGCGGGATGGGCTACCGGGGCCGCCGCGTAGTCCACAGCCCCCCCGGTAAGGACTCCCACCGCGTCGGGCCCCCCCCAATCGTAGGCCCCTCCGCCCCCCGATTCGTTCAGGAGCCCCGCGTACCCGGTGAGGAAGTAGCCCGAATCTTCGATGTGACGGATCACAAAGTCGGGATTGTCCCGGTACGCCGAGGGGGTCCCCTTGAGGGAAAGGCGGCCTTCCCGGTTGATCCGGGCGGTAACCTCCGCGCCGGAATTGTTGATCCGGCCCACCACATCCGCCACCGTATCCGTGGGATAATAGGGAACTTCCACATTCCCCGCGGCGCCCGACAGGGTTATCACCCCCTCAAGGCCGATCTGGGCCCGGTTGTCCAGGGCATTGGTCCCGTTGATTCTGAAAATATAACTGGAATCGTATGCCCCGTCTCCGTCCCGGTCATAGTTCCCCGCCACATTGGTCACAAAGGGGTATTCGGAAAAAAAGTCATTCCCGGTGGTTCCGTTAAGGCCGTAGGAGGAACGGTGGATCTCGTTCACCATATCGATAAAATTCATGGCCACCGAATCCAAGGACTGGATTTCTTCCCGGAGGGTCCCGTCCCGCAGTTCCAACAGCGCCCCGAGGCTCCCGCTGTGATGATCCCGCTGGCGGTGGATCTGCAATTCATCACCGGTATCTTCCCAGACTATCCGGGAAAAACCATCGGTATCTATCCCCCGCTCCAAGTCAAACTGGCGGCCGATACGGCCCTGAACCAGCACCCTTCCCCCGGTATAAACCATAAATTCATCGGGGTCCCGGCGATCTATGGTAACACTGATGATCGACGAAAGTTTATCCACCAGGAGATCCCGGCGATCCAGCAGGTCGTTGGGGTTATCCCCTTGGGCGCGGATCTTCTGGATATCGCTGTTCAGGCCGGCGATCTGCCGGGAAAGGTCGTTGATCCGTTCCACCGTAAGCTGCACATCCTGTTCCACCATATCCTGAAGCCCCCTGAGGGCGTTAAAACGATCCCGGATCCCGTCGATCATGGTTTTTCCTCGTTCAAGCACCGCTATCCGCTGGGGAGTGTCCCCGGGGTATAACGAAAGCTCCTGCCAGGAATCCCAAAAGGCGTCCATCTTGCTCCGGATGGAATTTTCCCCTACTTCCAGATAGGACTGTTCAATCATACGGAGGTAGGGGTCCCGGGTCCCCCAATACCCCTCCCCGGATGCCTCGGCGATGATCCGCTGATCCAGGAGCTGATCCCGGATCCGTTCTATCCGTTCCACGACCGTACCCTGACCTATCTGGCCGGGGGTCTCCTCCCGGTTCAATCCGGGGAGGTAGAGCGGTTCAAAGGGGGAGAATTCCACCCGCTGCCGGGAATACCCCTCGGTGGAGACGTTGGAGAGGTTATGACCGGTGGTATTGATCCCCTGCTGGTGAGCCGCCACCGCCCGTTTTCCTATTTCGATTCCCGAAAAGGTCGAGGTCATTTTTTTGCTCCTTAAAAACTATGGTTCAAGACCATACTCCGCATATCCGCAGGTCTCTGGACCCCGCGCCGGGAATAGAGTCGTCCCTTGCGGTCGGGGAAGGCGGCTTCGAGGAAGGCCGCCACGGCGGTTCTGGCTTCGCTGAGGTATTCCATGAGGGAATTATTGATCAGCCGCATCCTGAGGGTTTCCATCTTGAGGGTCCGGTAAGCCGCGGTTAAGGCCGTCCGTTCCGCTTTGGGAAGCCGGGTGGTCAAGGCGTAAAAACCCGCCTTTTCATCAGCACCAGGGCTTGTTTCCCCAAAGGCGGAAAAAAAACAGACCCGTTCCGACTCCAGACCCTCGAATTGGGCGCCGTATTCCTGTAAAGATTCGAGAAGTGATTCAAAATCCGTCCAATCCCGGTTCATCACCGCGGTCCTGAGCGAATCCTGGAGGGCGGCGATTTCTCTTAAAACCGCGGTTTCCCGTTCAAGGATATCGATGCCGGCCTTATAGTCCGAAATACCTTCATTCATAATGTATACCTCTGATCCAATATCGGCGAAAATCCGGGACCGGTTTAGGGATAAGGGGGAACCGGTCATCGAAATCCTCCTGAAAACGGTGTTGATAAAATGGACCGGGGCGATGTATTCGCACTTGACAAAAACAGCTAATTACCCCATAGTAGAATTACTCATTAGATGGTGGATGTAGCTCAATGGTAGAGTCCCAGATTGTGGATCTGGATGTCGCGGGTTCGAGCCCCGTCATCCACCCTTATAGTTTTTTACAGGAGATCATGTTGTGATATGCGTTCGTAGCTCAGCTGGATAGAGCGACGGACTTCGAATCCGTAGGTGGCAGGTTCGAGTCCTGTCGAACGCAGTAAGACAGGACTCGAAAGGTTTAGCCCGCCAACCAAGGGGAGGAAAAGGCGCCAAGGATGGCGCCGTCAGGGCTAAACCACGGCCCGGAGGGGTTACTGAGCAGCCGGCCGCAGGGGGTACGTCTGTTCAATAGTCCGCAGCTGCAGATAGAGGGTCTCGTTCACCGGAACGGGGATGCGGTGTTTTTTGCCCAGTTCCGTCATAGCCAGACCGAACATTTCTACTTCGGTTTTGCGCCCCGCCAGTACGTCCTGGGCCATGGAAGTATAACTTGAGGGGTTCAGGGTATTCACCGTCGTATACCAGTTGTCGATATCCCCCTCGTTAAGGTCTATGCCTTCGGCATTCGCTATGCTTATCACTTCTTTCATGGCCTTTTCCGCCAGGAGGCGGGCTTCCGCTATCTCGCCGGGGCCGCCCTTGTTCTGTATCGCCCCGTAGGGGAGGCGGAGCGCCGCGGTGGTCTGGTTGACCCCCACGTTAATCATGTACTTGTACCAGAGCAAACGTTTCATGTCCGGCTGGAGGACAAAGGGGACCCCGATCCTGGTGAAAAAAGCGGCGACGCTGTTTTCCCGTTCCCCGTTTTTGCCTTCGGCGTCACCGAAGTGGATGATCCCCTTTTGGTGATAGCTTGTCTCTTCCCCGCGATGGAAGGCGTCAGTCCCGATAATCATTGCCAGGGGGAGCCGCTCCCGGCCATAGGCGCGGCCTATGATGTCCTCGCTGGAGATACCGTTGAGCAGCGAAAGTATAATGGTGTCCTTTCCCACATAGGGCCTTATGTCTTTGATGAGCCCATCCAGATGGTGAAATTTCGAGGCGGCGATAATGAGATCCACGGGTTTTTCGTCGCCAAAACGGAAATCCAGGCACCGGCCGTTTACGGTAAGCCCCATTTTACGATAACGCTCCAGGCGCTCTCCTTGGGCCAGGATGGAAACGCACTGGGGCTCGGCGTTATAAATTGTCTCCGCAACCACAAGCCCTATGGCACCGGCGCCGGCGATTAATACCGAATTGATGATCACCCTAAGCCTCCTGCCGCTCAGTATCGCATTTTTCCCGGTTATTGACAATTGAGGCTGTTTCAGAAGCCGCCGATCCGGCAGGCTATGATTCCGAAACCGACGCAATCGGTAATTCCCCACATTCATAGGATGCCCGAAAAAAACGGCCCAATTGTTTTACCAGGCCCTTGCCCTTATCGATAAAATAATATACATTATGGTCATGGAGGAGTGCCATGAATAAAATTATCTCCAAAAAACAATTGTCCGCCGATGTATACGAAATGGTGGTGGAGGCCCCTCTGATCGCCAGGGCTCGCAGGGCAGGACAATTTATTATCATTCAGATCGATACGGATTGGGGTGAACGGATCCCCCTTACCATAGCCGACGCGGATCCGGAAAAGGGAACCCTTACCATGGTATTCCAAACCGTGGGCGCCTCTACCCATAAGCTCGCGGTAAAGGAACCCGGCGATGTGGTGGAAAATATCCTGGGCCCCCTGGGAAATCCCACCCATATTGAAAAATTCGGAACCGTGGTTTGTGTCGGCGGCGGGATTGGGGTCGCCCCCCTCTACCCCATCGTCCAAGCCATGAAAGCCGCGGGGAACCGGGTTATCGTCATCATCGGCGCCCGGACCAAGGAGCTGGTGATCTTTGAGGACCGGATGCGGCAATACGCCGATGAACTGGTGGTGGTTACCGACGACGGCTCCTACGGCAGAAAAGCCCTGGTTACGGAACCCCTCAAGGAGTATTGCGCCGGACTTTCACCCAAGCCGGATCTGGCGGTGTCCATCGGCCCCCCGATCATGATGAAATTCTGCGAAAAAACCACCGCCGAATTCGAGGTCCCCATCATGGTTTCCCTCAATACCATTATGATCGACGGTACGGGTATGTGCGGGGGCTGCCGGGTAACCGTGGGGGGAGAGGTCAAATTTGTCTGTGTGGACGGCCCGGAATTTGACGGCCACCATGTTGATTTTGAGAATATGATGCTCCGCATGAGGGCTTTTAAACAGCGGGAAGACGCGGATCATCATAAATGCCATCTGGAACTCGGCCTGGAGCCCCATCCGGCGCCAGCGGCCCAAAAATAGGGGGAACAATATGAACGGAGAGACAAAAACCTTGAGCCGGCTCGATGATGAAGCGAAGGCCCTCTTGACACCGATCCTGGACCGGAAGGCCCGGGGGGAAACCCTCAACGCCCGGGACCGGATCGCCATCCCCGCCCAGGAGATGCCTGCCCAGCCCTCCGGGGTTCGGAACAAAAATGTGGAGGAGGTAGCCCTGGGATACGGTGAAAACCAGGTCCGCCTGGAGGCGGAACGCTGTCTGGGCTGTAAAAACCAGCCCTGCGTTAAGGGCTGCCCCGTGCAGGTCCCTATCCCCCGGTTCATTGCGGAAATTCAGAAGGGGGATTTTAAAGCGGCGGTGGACGTGATCAAGGAGACCAACCTGCTCCCGGCGGTATGCGGACGGGTCTGCCCCCAGGAAAAACAGTGCCAGGCCGAATGTACCCTGGGCAAAAGCCTTAAAAATATCGAAAAGGCCGTGGCCATAGGCCGCCTGGAGCGGTATGTGGCGGACTGGGAACGGGCAAACGGCAAGGTCACTATCCCGGCGGTAAAGCCCCGGACCGGGAAAAAGGTGGCGGTTATCGGTTCAGGTCCCGCGGGGCTCACCGTGGCGGCGGATACGGCCCGGGAAGGACACGAGGTATCGATCTTCGAGGCCTTCCACAAGCCCGGGGGAGTGATGATCTACGGCATCCCCGAATTCCGGCTGCCTAAGTCCATAGTCCAGGCCGAGGTGGAGACCCTCAAAAAAATGGGGGTCCATCTGGAAACCAATTTCCTCGTGGGAAGGACCCGGACCATCAAGGAGTTTTTTGAGGGGGATGGTTACGATGCGGTTTTTATCGGCGTGGGAGCGGGGCTCCCCAAATTCCTCGGATGTTCCGGGGAAAATCTCGTGGGGGTAGTCAGCGCCAATGAATACCTCACCCGGGCGAATCTGATGAAGGCCTATGACCCGGCACAGGCCGCCACCCCCATGTACCATTCCCGGATTGCGGCGGTTATCGGCGGCGGCAATGTTGCCATGGATGCCGCCCGGATGGCCCTCCGGCTGGGAGCGGAACAGGTCCACGTGATCTACCGCCGGACCAGGGAGGAAATGCCCGCCAGGGCCGAAGAGGTGGAACACGCCATGGAGGAGGGTATTGTCTTTAACTTTTTACGGAACCCCACCCGCTTCCTGGGGGACGATCAGGGCCGGGTTACCGGGATGGAGCTCCTGAAGTACGAATTAGGTGAAAGTGACGCCTCGGGCCGGAGAAGCCCCGTGGCCGTAGCCGGTTCGGAATACACCTTTGACTGCGATACGGTGATCGTGGCCCTGGGGAACGAATCCAACCCCCTGCTCACCAGAACCACGGCAAACCTTTCGGCGGACAGACGGGGCCGGATCATCGTGGACGAAACCCAAAAAACCTCCCTCGCAAAGGTTTACGCCGGGGGAGACATCGTACTGGGAGCCGCCACGGTGATCCTCGCCATGGGGGAGGGCCGCCGGGCCGCCCAGACGATCAACGCCTTGCTGCGGTAAACGAAGGGTCAGGGAGGGTTCGCTCATTTACCGTATATGCCACAATTTTTCTTGACATAACAGCGGACCGGTATTATAGTTAAGACAGATTTTCAGGGTCGGGTGCGGGGTGGATTATCCGCCGTCATTCCCAACCGGCGGTATAGCCCGCGACTTCAGGCCGCCTTTTAAGGAAAGGCCCTGAACTGAACCGGTGAAATTCCGGCGCCGACGGTAAAGTCCGGATGGAAGAAAATTGTGTGAGCGGAATTAAAAACCATTCCGTAAACTCATTTCCAAGAACATCAGCCCTGGATATTCCGGGGCTTTTTTTGTCCCGGATGCATTCTATACGTTGGAGGCAGCTATGGTATCTGGGTTTTTCAGGAAAGGCGTATTTACGGGACTTCTGTTTCTTTCCGCGGTTTTGGCGTTAACCGGATGCGGAGGGGAAAATTCCAGCAAAGGTAAGGTTTCCCAAGCGGCGGCGGATAACCCAAAAAACATCGTCGTATTTATCCCCGGGGTTATGTCCGGAAGCCCCATCTACGAGATGCTGGCGGAGGGGGTAACCCGGGCGGCGGCGGAACAACCGGGGGTAATGGTTCTGGTGATAGAGGGAGGATTTAATCAGGCCGAGTGGGAACCCCGGGTAAACGCCCTGGCCGCTTCGGGGATGTACGATCTCATTGTTTCCTCCAACCCCTCCCTTCCCGCCATCGCCCAAAGCGTATCGGCTCAATTTCCTGAGCAGAAGTTCCTCCTCCTGGACGGGGAACTTTCGGGGAACCCAAACATCTACACCCTCCGGTACAACCAGTGGGAGCAGGCCTTTATGGCGGGGCATATCGCGGCCCTGGTGACCCTGGCGACATCCCCCGGGGAAACGCGCCGGGTCGGCCTGGTGGCGGCTCAGGAATATCCCGTCATGAACAATACCATCCTGCCCGGTTACCTTGCCGGAGCCCGGTCGGTGGACCCCGCTTTTACCGCGGATTTCCGGGTAGTGGGAAATTGGTTCGACGCGGGAACCGGGGCCAATCTGGCGGCGGATATGTTCCGGGGGGGAACCGCGGTGATCCTCTGTATCGCCGGGGGGGCCAATGAAGGGGTGGTCCAAGCCGCCTCCGAAGCGGGGGCCAAGGTCGTGTGGTTTGACACCAACGGGTATGGAATACGCCCCGGAACCGTGGTGGGGAGTTCCGTTTTATACCAGGATAAGGCGGCTTATGAGCAAACAAAACGGTATTTGGCGGGAACCCTGCCCTTTGGCGAGGCCGAGGTGGTGGGGGTCGCCGACGGCTTTGTCGATTTTATTGAGGACGATCCCCACTATATCACCGCCGTGAGCCCGGAAATCCGGGCAAAGCAGGCCGAGTTAATCCGGCGGATCCGGTCGGGGGATCTGCATTGAGGGGAATGAGGGAGCATGAAAAACCCGGCGGGGATGGTGGAATTACGCGGAATAGGAAAATATTTTCCGGTTAATGGAGTCTATGCCCTGGATAACGCCGGTTTTGAACTCCTGCCCGGGGAAATCCACGCCCTGCTGGGGGAAAACGGGGCGGGAAAGTCCACCTTGATGCACATCATGGCGGGTTACCTAAAACCCAGCAAGGGGACTATCGGTATCAACGGAAAGGAGCAGCATTTTGCCGCTCCGGCGGACGCCCTGGCAGCGGGGATAGGTATGGTCCGCCAATACCCCAATTTAGTGCCGGGTTTTAAGGTTTGGGAGGATTGTATCCTGGGCAGCGAACCTTCTTCCGGCCCTTTTATAAACCGGAAAAAGGCCCGGGACCAAATCCGCTCCCTTTCCGAACGCTGGGGGTTTGACCTCCCCATAGACCGGTCCACGGACTCCCTCACCGTGAGCCTTCGGCAAAAAACCGCGGTCCTGGCCCTGCTCCTCCGCGACGCGGCGTACCTCGTGTTTGACGAACCCACGGCGGTGCTTACCCCCGGGGAAACCCAGGGATTGTTT
The DNA here is from genome assembly GCA_031275595.1 of Spirochaetaceae bacterium. The sequence continues at coordinate 15,492 of JAISOO010000144.1, forward strand.
GCCCTTTTTACCCAGCTCAAGGCCGAGGGGAAGGGGATCGTACTCATCTCTCATAAGCTGGAAGAAACCTTGGGCCTTGCGGATCGGGTAACCATTTTAAGGAAGGGAAAAACCGTCGCGGTCCGGCCTTCGGCCTCCCTGGACCGTAAAAGTCTGGGGAACCTCATGTTCGGCCTTGAAGAAGAAGCAGAACCCAAAGGCCCTTCCCAGCCCGGCTCTCCGCCGCGCCGGGAGATACGGGCCGGATCGAAGCCCGCGGCCCTATCGGTTTGTAATCTTTCGGTGGAGTTACCGGGGCGGCCCTTTATCCGGGGGGTGGATCTGGAGGTTTCCCCCGGTAAGATCCTGGGCATTGCCGGGGTCAGGGACAGCGGCCTTGAAACCCTGGAACTGGCGGTTGCCGGCTTTTTGCGGCCCGCCGGGGGAACCATAGCGGTTAACGGCCGGGACATTACCGGCAGGGGGCCCGGGGCCTTCCGGAACGCCGGGGCGGCTTACCTGGGGGCGGGTATCTTCGGGGGCGCCCCTTCCCTTTCGATCCGGGACAACATCATCCTCCACGCCCACCGCCGTTCCACCCGGGGGTTTTGGGGAAAATTGGGATTTATGGATAAGCATTACCTTGACGCATGGATCGAAATGGTCCTCTCCCAGGCCCAACTGTTCCGCTCCCCCGGGGCGGGGATGGCGTCTTTTTCCGGGGGCATGATCCAGCGGCTCATCCTGGCCAGGGAATCCGCCGAGCGGGCCTCCCTTTTCGTATTGGCCGAGCCGAACCGGGGGCTTGATCAGGTCAGCCGGGGGGCTCTACTGGGGAAACTGCGGGCCTATGCCAATACCGGAAGGGCGATCCTCATCTTTTCCACGGATACGGAAGAATTGGCGATCCTTTCCGACGAAATCCGGGTACTCCGGAGCGGGGTGTTTTCCGCCCGGATCTTTTCCGGCCCCCTGAAAGACCGCTCCTCCCCTGAAGGTATCCGGGAAATAAAAAACCGTATCCGCCGGGCTATGGCGGAGGAGCCTCTTCCCCGGGAAAAGGCGGAAGCCGCGGGGGACGCCCATGGGTAAACCGGCGGGGGACGCCTTTTCAAAGCAGCCGGGAATTTTCCATATCCTCCGGGGAGTGATCCGGGGGCCCTTCATTACCCTGGGGGCGGCGGTATTGTTAACGGTAGTCCTCATCGTATTGAATTCCCCCCGTCCCCCCCATACCCTCAGGGCCTTTTTCATCGGCCCCTGGATGTTCCCCTGGTTCCTGGGAAATACCCTGGACTACATCAGCCTGCTCCTCACCGCGTCCCTGGGTATAGCCCTGGCCTTCCGGGGGGGGTGCTTCAACCTGGGCGGCGAGGGACAGATCTACCTGGGGGGACTCGCGGCGGCGCTGGTACTGCTCTCTGGCGGGGAACCTCCAGGGACGCGGGATAACGCCGTGGGCTTCCTCTGCCTGGCGGCCCTGGCGGCCTTGATCACCGGGGGGGCCATGGGGGCGGTATCGGGGGTATTAAAAAGAAAATTCCACGCCGACGAGCTCATCACCTCCTTTTTATTATCCGCCGCCCTGACCCCCCTGGGGGACTACCTGATCTCGGGGCCGTTCCGGGATCCCACGGGGAACCTTTTAGCCACCCCCCGGTTTCCCTCGGGCCGGCTGCTCCTCCGGCTCCTCCCCCCGTCAAACCTGTCCCTCTCCTTTGCCTTCGCCCTTGTCCTGGTTACCGGAGGATACCTCTTTATCAATAAAACCGCCCCGGGCTACCGGTTCAGAACCGCCGGCGCCGCCCCGGATTTTGCCCGTTACGGGGGAATCAGCCCTGAATCGTACTGGGGCCCGGCGCTCGCCGCCTCGGGGGCCCTGTCGGGGCTGACGGGTTTTTTTGCCGTGGCGGGAACCTACGGACGCTGCCACCTCGGCTTTCCCGGGGGGCTCGGCTGGAACGCCATCGCCGTCGCCCTTATCGCCCGGAACAGCCCCCCTGCCCTGTTTCCCGCGGCCCTGATCTACGGCTGGCTCAAGGCCGGTTCCGATTCGGCCCTCCTCGCCTCGGAGCTGAACTTTGAAACCGCCGCCTTTATTCAAGCGGCGGTACTGCTCCTGGCCACCGTGCGTTTCGCGGGACCCCTGCCGCCGCGGCCCGGGGGGGCCAAAAAAACCGGGGGGAAACATCGTGATTGACAGCCTCCTCACCGCAGCCGCCCCCCTGTTACTGGCGGGTTTGGGGGCCTTACTCACGGAACTTTCCGGGGCCCTGGGGATATTTATCGAAGGCTTCATGGTCCTGGGGTCTTTTTTTGCCTGGATCCTCGCGGTCAACACCGGATCGGTATGGGGGGGCACCTTTCTGACCGCCCTTTTGGGGGCCCTTGCGGGCTGGGGGCTTGCCCGGTTCGTCCGGGCGGCCAAGGCCAACCCCTTTATCGCCGGTCTCGCCCTGAACCTTGCCGCGGGGGGCATTACCGATTCCCTTTCCCAGGCATGGTTCGGCACCCAAGGGGTTTTGCGGGCCCCGGAGCTCTCCGTCCCCGGGCCGGTTTCCCTGCCCCTGATCGAGGGGCTCCCCGGGGTGGGAGGGATCCTGTCGGGGCAGCTGCCCTTTACCTATATCGCCTGGGTTCTCATCATCCTGGGGGACCTGATTATCGGGAAAACGCCCCTGGGGCTGCGGTTCCGGGCTTCGGGGCTGTCCCCCCGGGCGGCGGAGGAACGGGGGGTCCATCCGGCATGGTACCGGGACGGGGCCTGGGCGGCGGCGGCTTTCCTCGCCTGCCTTGCGGGGGCTTCCTTAAGTTTCCGGGTGGGGGCCTACATCCCCGGGGGCGTGGCCGGACGGGGCTGGATAGCCCTGGCGGCGATCTACCTGGGCTTCCGTACCGTCCGGGGGACCGCCGCCGCCGCCCTGGTTTTCGCCCTGGCGGAATACGCCGGCTTGAGCCTGCAGGGTTTCGGCGCCCTCCCCGCCACCGTGCTCTTAGGGCTCCCCTCGGGCCTGGCTTTGATCCTCTATACCATGGCAAAAAAATTAAGAATTAAAAATGAATAGTGATCCTGTCGATGGGGAAGATGCCGGGACGACGGCGCTGCGGGCAGTTACCGGCCGGTTACGTGCCGTGTTTCATCAATAGAATATCGTATGTCCATCCAATAAAGAAGAACACTCATACGCGTTATAAAGGTAATGGTTTTCATGGTTTTCATCGTTCGTATATACCACGATAATTGACCGCGCATCCCGGGCAAGTATAAAAAAGTATTTATAATCAAATTCCATACCCGTTTGCCCCGCGGCCATTAACTCATGCTTTACCGCATCATAGGTTAAAAATGACCCGCTTATTTTAAATACGGGTCCTTCGGCATTTTCCAGTGGAAAGCTTGAGACCGAGACATAGTTCCATTCCTTTAATAACCTAAGCGCTTCACTTCTATTGTCCGGTATGATGGTCATACTCATACAGCTGCCGAACAGCGTTAAAATGACGAACGCGCCGGTTAATTTTACCATAAATCCCTTCGTTAAACCGGTAAAAACCATCTCCCTTCCACTCCCGCTCACACCGCACAGGGCAAAATAACCACACCGATGAAATCGAAGGTTATTTTCCCAAAACTGAAATTTTGGGAAAACCTCCGATGGGTAGTCCCCCGGCGGCTCCCGTCAATAATATATCGTATATCCGTCCAAAAAAGAAGAACATTCAGAAGTATTATAAAGGTAATATGCTGTTTTGTTTTCATCGTTTGTATATACCACGGTAATTGCAGAGGGATAACTGGCAATTATAAAAAAGTATTTATACTCAAGTTCCAAGCCCGTTTGCCCCGCGGCCATTAACAAATGCCTTAACCCATAGGTCGACACCATGCTAAATACCGGTCCTCCGGCATCTTCCTGTGGAATGCTTGTTATCGAGATTCTTCCCAGTCTCTTTAATGTACTAAAAGCTTCACTTCTATTGCCCGGCGTTATCGGTACGGTTATACAGCTGCCGAACAGCGTCAAAATTACGCATACGCCGATTAATTTTACCATAAATCCCTTGGTTAAACCGGTAAAAATCATCTCCCTTCCCACCGCATCTTCCTGAAAATAATCCGCGTATCAGCCCGCCGGCTTTATCCACACGCCCCTGCGGGCGTTTTCGCCTGAAAAACCGCAATACCCCTTTCACTCAAAACAACGCCTGCCCATGAATTGTGAGCCGATTGGCGGCTGTCGCCTTTGCGGTGTTAAAGTACCAAAGAAAGCATCCCCTCTCATCCCGCAAGCGGCAAAATACCCACACCTATGAGTAGTCCCCCTTGTGTTTCACCCGTATATACGTCCATCCAATAAAGCAGAACATTCATCAGTGTTATAAAGGTAATGCTTTGCATGGTTTCCATCGTTCGTATATACCACGGTAATTGAACCTAAATCACTCGCAATTATAAAAAAATATTTATAATTAAGTTCCATACCCGTTTGCCCCGCAATCATTAAGTCATACTCTACATCTGTCCCATTATTTATAAATTGCCCGCTTATTCTAAATACCGGTCCTCCGGCATTTTCTATTGGAATGTTTGATATTGAGACCCATCCCCTTCTCTTGAATAAACTAAGCGCTTCACTTCTGTTGACCGGTGTTATGACCATGGTCCTACAGCTGCCGAACAGCGTCAAAATTACGCATACGCCGGTTAATTTTGCCATAAATCCCTTGGGTAAACCGGTAAAAACCATCTTCGTTCCCATCGTATCCTCCTTAAAAAGAATTTGCGTATCAGCCCGCCGGCGGACATGAACCAATCCGGCAGGGACGCCGGATTGGTTCACGGTATGACCGCCGACAACACCGGCCCAAAGGGCCCCACCTCGCCCTTGCTGTTCTCGTAGCGCAGGCAGAAGTACACCGTGTTGCCGCTCTCCCCGTCAAAGTCGAAGCGCTCCTTCTGCTTCCGGGTGAAGATCGAATAGGGCAGGACCTTCCCGGTCTTGAGGGGGTCCGCCAGGCGGAAGGGGTATTGCTCGCTGGCCGACCCCGTAAAGCCGTAGTAGATCCGCACCCCGTAGTCGCTCCGGGGGTCGGGCTGGTCCGGCCCGGACACGGGCCGGATCTTCCGCAGTTCCACCATGTGGATCCCCGGAAAGACCAGATCCGCCTCCACCTGCACCTGCGGCGGGGGGACGGGGCTGCGGATGTCGTCGATGGGGGGGATGCCCATGTTCCGCAAATCTTCCTCGGTAACACGGTCCGGGAACCCCCGGAACCAGACCTGGATGAACCGGGCGAGGACCTTTTTAGACCGCTTCCAGGCCGCGTTCCGGGCAGCGGTCTCCGCGGGGGTGTGGGGCTTGATGGTCGGGGTGTAGGCCGCGTGCCAGTCCGCGTAGGCGTCGTTCAGGGCCGCCAGCTCCGCCGAGGGGATGAAGGACCACTCCGGCGCGTCCGGGGGGCTGCACTTGGCGTTGGTATACTGACGGACGTTATTAAAGAACGTGTCGTAAGCCGGCCCTGGGCCGGGGATAAAATGCTTTTTTTGCGCCATATTCAAGGTCTCCTTATGGTAAAAAATGGCGGGAAGCCGCTTGCGATTGGTGCGGAGCCGCCTGCGACCAGTGAAAAGCCATTTGCGACCGGTGAAAAATCATTAGCGACCAGTGCGAAATCGCTTGCGACCAGTGCGAAATCGCTTGCGACCGGTATGGAGCCGCTTGCGACCGGTGAAAAGTCGTTTGCGTGTGGTGCCAAGCCGCTTGCAACCGGTGTGGAGCCGCCTGCGACCAGTGAAAAGTCGTTTGCGGCCAGTAAAAAATCATTTGCGGCCGGCGCGGAGCCGGCTGCGATGGGTAAAAAATGAGAAAAAAGCGAAAGAACCCCGCGCTGAGGCAAAGGGAAGGAATGGTGTCGTTTTCGGGAAAAACCCGGAAAAGCCGCGCTACATAT
>JAISOO010000017.1 GCA_031275595.1 Spirochaetaceae bacterium
CGGGGTGCCAGTGGATTTTTTCCGGGGGAGCCGTGTTTTTTTGCGGGTCATCCATGGGGGGCCTCCGCAGTTACTATAGGGGAAATGACCGCCTGCGTTCAAGGGCCGGAGCAGGGGGAAATTGCTTTTTGACCGATTCCGCGGGACCATGATTATTCGTTAAGTCCTCCGTGAGGGTCCGTAGTTATCCTGCATAACGGACTCGTCCGTGTCTGTCCAGGCAGTCCGTGGTTGAATTCGGAGTTGCTGCGGTGCCGTATCCCCCCCTTGACCCTCACCCCTGAGAACCGTAGATTTTTAGATATGGAAACACCGAAGCCCCCGTACCGGCCGCTCAGACTGGGCCTTTTACTCTATGATTTTCTCAGGCTGCTTTTTATGCTGGAACTGCTCATCACCGTCATACCCCTGGGGAAAACCCCGGAAGCCTCCTGGTTTCCCTACCTGGCCTACGCGGTGCCCAACGCCCTTTTCCCGCTGATGGCCTTCTTTTTATTGATCCGCCCCGGGGAGTACCGGGGCTATGTTTCCCTCTATCTGGCGGGGAAAATCATCGTGATCGTGACGGTTATCGGATGGATCCTCCTTTCGCTGCGGCATATTTTTACCTCCGGCATCCCCGTACCGGAGTTTATCAGAATTTTGGGGCTTGTTTTTTGCTTTATCGTCCTGGATACGGCTTCCGTCGTGGGGGGATCGCTCCTCAAAAACAGGCTATACCAGAAACCGCCCCCGGAGCCGGAGGAAATTGCGGACCGGGATGCGATTCCCGAAGGAAGAGGTGCCTCATGAGGGTGATACCCATCGCAAGCGGGAAGGGAGGGGTCGGCAAGTCCTTGCTCGCGGCGAATCTGGCCGTTATTTTTGCCCAATCCGGCAAACGGGTGGTTTTGGCGGATCTGGACCTGGGGGCGTCGAACCTGCACCTGGTCCTGGGGTATCAGTCCCCGCAGAAGGGGATCGGCCTCTATCTCAACGGCACCCAGAATTTTTCCGATGTTATCGTTGATACGGAAATCAAGGGGCTCCGGTTCATCCCCGGGGACAATGAAATTCCCGGGACGGCGAATCTTAAAACATCCCAGCGGAAGGCCCTGGTCAAACAGCTCCTGGCCCTGGAAAATGACACGGACATCCTGATCCTCGACCTGGGAGCCGGAACCCATCAATCCATTTTGGATTTTTTCCTCCTCTCCGGGCAGGGGATCATTATCTCCGCCCCTATGGTAACCGCCGTACTGAACGCCTATATCTTCCTGAAAAACGCCTCCTACCGGCTGATGTACACCATTTTTAACAAGGGTACCAAAGCCTACGATTACCTGGAGCAGATGCGGAAAGAAGGCTCGGGGCCGCGGAAACTCTATATCCCCAGGATGGCCGCGGAGATACAGCAGGTTGATCCCCCTTCCTACGCCAAATTCAAGGCCCATTTTGACCGGTTCCACCCCCGGCTGGTGATGAACCTGATCAACGACCCCAAGGACGCGGATGTGTCCATGAAAATCCGCCGGTCCTGCGAGGAATACCTGAACCTCCAGATCGAACACCTGGGGGTCATTTACCGGGATTCGATCCAGGATGTGGCCCTTTCATCCCGGCTGCCGGTGGTGCTCTACAAGCCCCAGTCCATCATAGCCCAGGGGATCATCCGTATCGCCGACAAAATCCTGCAGTCGGGGGAGGAAAAATTTTCCCTCACCGATAAGGAGATCGACGACAGCTTCCAGGAAGCGGGCGCCGAGGCGGATATGGACTTTGAGAACAAGATGGACTATGTGGAGGATCTGCTCCATTCCGGCGCCCTGAGCCAGGGGGACCTGGTGGAAACCATAAAATCCCAACAGTTTGAAATATCAAAATTAAAAAAGGAAAATAATTTTCTTAAATTAAAGCTGGCCGCGGCCATCACCCAGGGGTTTAAACCCTAGCAGTTTGTTGCGCTTGAGCGCAAAATCGTATAAAAATTTACGAAAGTGAATTTTTATACCCTGCAAACTGCATTCGAACCGCAGGTTTGCGGAGCCCCGGGGACTACCGTCGAAACGAGGTTTGTATGTTATTAGCGATACAATTTCCAAGCTGGTTATCTCCGGAGATAATCCCCGGCCTGCCCTTCCGCTGGTACGGGCTTATGTACATCGTGGCATTTTCCGTGGCCTTTTTGCTGTACCGGCGGCAGGTCCGGGAGCGGCGCTTTCCCCTGAGCGATGACGAGCTTTCGGGGCTCTTTTTCTGGTGCATCCTGGCCCTGCTTGTGGGGGCCCGGCTCTTCTCCACCATCGTATACGAAACCAGCGATATATACCGGCGTCAGCCCTGGCTGGTGCTCTGGCCCTTTCGGGACGGGCGGTTTACCGGCCTCCAGGGCATGAGTTACCACGGGGGGGCCATCGGCGGCACCCTGGGGATCATCATCTATTCCGCGATAAAACGTTACGACACCCGGGAAATCGGGGATATGTACGCGGCGAGCATCCCCCTGGGCTATACCTTCGGGCGGCTGGGCAACTTTATCAACGGCGAGCTGTGGGGCCGGGTAACCACCAGCCCCCTGGGGATGATCTTCCCCAACGCGACCCCCCTGCCCGCCGGCGAAGCCTGGGTGCGGGAGGCCGCGGAAAAAACCGGCCTTGCCCTGCCCGGCGCGGACGCCCTGGTGAATCTGCCCCGGCATCCGTCCCAGCTTTACGAGGCCCTGCTGGAGGGGGTGCTCTGCTGGCTCATTACCTGGCTCCTCCGGAATAAGAAACCCTTCA
>JAISOO010000021.1 GCA_031275595.1 Spirochaetaceae bacterium
ACCTTGAAAAGTTACTGGCAAAAAACGATATGCGCTGCGGCGTCAGCATGGTTTTTAGCAACTTTATGTACCTGCGTTATTACTACGTTCAGAGCAGTTTTGCTGCCGCTTACAACGAAGCACATCCGGACACCCGGCTCTGTTTTTACGAAACCTGCCAGCGGGAGCATGTGCTGCAATCCCTTTCGGCAACGGCGGACCCCCGGGCCTTCTGCCACCCCGCGATTCTTGCCCTGTGGGAAAGCGGCGAAGAAAGCAGCCAGGAATTGGTCCGCGGCCTGTACCACTACCTTTTGAACGGCGGGAACCTTGCCGCCACGGCCAAAGCATTATTCGTCCACCGTAATACGCTCATCTACCGCCTGGAAAAGTTATCGGGCATACTGGACACTGACCTTAAAACCCTGGACCCGGAGCGGAGTTTCTTTTACCTGCTTTCCTGCATTATTGCACGGGCTGCCGTGAGGGGCTTGGGAGTGTATGCCTTGACATATACGGCGTTTCCCGGGCAATCTCGATGTCTGTTTTGTAAGCCATGATAATTGCAGGTCCTCCTGCTGGTTATGTAAAATGTATACTGAAAAAGATAAATCCAAGGCAGCTTTCCCAAAGACAAAGGCGGGGACTCCGCTCTTTATCTCGTTCCATGGCAGGGGCGCCGGTTATTTTCCTTTTTTATTCGATCTTTTTCTCTCTTTTAACAGCCTGCTGACTTTTTGATACCCGCACACCCTGCATCCATGCCCGTGTAAATGATCGGACGGCTTTTGCAGGAATTGGCCGTGAATATCGCAGGTTATCACCGTGGGATGCTTGGCGTCTGTATAAGAGGCTTCGTCATACCGGTATTTTTGCCCGTGGATTTTCCGCGCCTTTTTGACGAATTCCGCGAAGGAGAGCCGCCTTTTTTCTTTCCTGCTCTCAAGGCCGCATTTGTGGCAGCCGTGGCCGTTCATGACGTGTTTCTCCGCGTTCTGGCTGAATTCTCCGTGAAGGGGGCAGACAATCGTTACCGGGCTGCTTAAATTGGTATAAGAGGATGCTATATACCGGTATTTTTTTCCGTGGGTTTTCCGCGCCCTTTCGACAAATTCCCCGAATGAGACCCTCGTCTTTTCCGCTCTGCTCATATTGGCGCATTGGGGACAGCCGCTGCCCTGGTGTATATGGTTTTGCACCGACTGGGTGAATTCCCCGTGAACGGGACAGATTATGGTTAATTTCTGTCTGGCCCCGGTAACCGTACCGATCTTTGCATAGTCATAGGTATCACCGTGTACCGCTTTGGCCGCTTTCAAAAAATGCCGGGTATCCCAGGGCCGCTGGACATTACATTCGGGGCAGGGGGAACGGCCGTTAATATGCTTCCGAACGGTGGTGGTAAACGGGCCGTGAACCGGGCAAATGACCGTTATCGGATCGTCAAGGGAACGGTATCTTACCTCCGAATAATCGTATGTTCCTTTCCCGAATATTTTTTCCGCTTTTTCGATGAAATATTCCCTGTTTGTGATGGGGGCAAAATATTCACGGCGGCACTGGGGACAGCACGACCCTTTTAGAAAAACATCGGGGGTAACGAAAAAGGGGCCGTGTTTTTTGCAGACAATTTCCACCGGGGTTCTTGAGTGCCGGTATATGACCTTTTCATAACTAAAGCGGCCGCCGTATATCATTTTTGCCAGTGTTATAAATTCTTCCTGTGAGCGCCCGCGCGAACCGTGGCGGAAGAGATACATGGTGGAGATTTTCGTTGCGCCTTCAAGCAGTTTTGGTCTCATTGAAACACATCCGCATAATTTTACCTATATGGCTGTATCACCTTTCCTTCTTTGTTTTTTGGCGGCATAGGCGGCCCACCCCTCATCCGAGACTGGCAGGAGGGGGAAAGAATGGGCTGCCATAAAGAGGCGGTTGATATAGTCCCGTTCTATGCAATAGTCAATAGGTATTTCTATTTTGTTAATGAAGGGGAAAAGCAGGAAAGAATTCATAAAGTCGTATTTTTGCCAGATTGCGTCCTCGTATTTCTTGAAGCCCAGATATTTACAATCCTCGTCTGAATGAATAAAGGTGATGAACAGGAGATGGCCAAACCCCTCCTGTTTGAAATTTTCATGAAGCTGCTTGAGGGCCAGGGCGGTGTCGGGGGCGTAATCCAATACGGTTATGGGCGGCGGGGAATTGAGGAAACGGTTTATATGCTCATTCAGGGCGTCGTACATTCCCTGAGGGTCTTTGACGGTTGCCTCCATTTTGAGGCGGGGGTCTTCTATATCATACACCTCATCGTCAAGATCATGATCAAAATAGAAACACGATATTTTCGTATCAAAGACAAACATTTTATTGATATTGGGTTTGGAGGATATATCCGCCATAATGGGGACAGTCTACTACAGGTAATATGCCAAAATCAAGTACGCGCGCGTGAAAAAGCCCGCGACAACCGGGGCTTTCCCAAAACTTCAGTTTTGGGAAAGGCTCATCATGTAATTTCGGAAAATTGGATAATATTGGAAAAAACGGTCTTTAACCGGCCGGGGAGCCCGGAATCTTTGGCGAATTGGTTGACGAAAATCCCGGTATAAGAAATAATAGAAAAGATATGATGGAAAAAAGAAAACAAATTCGCTATACCGCCCATGCCCAGGCCCGGATTCCCGAAGTCTTTGACGGCAAAGTCCTGTTAAAGGATATCAGTGTGACCGGCTGCGGTATCGAAAGTACCATGTTTATGGATATCAAACTTAATCACCGGTACAAAATGGACATTATACCCGAGGAAGCCTCAAAAATAGGCCCCTTTGAAATTCTGGCGGAAGTCCTGTGGATAAGGGCCGGCGGTTACTCTTTTGAAGCGGGATTTGCTATAACCGCGTCCCCCAAGGGCAAGCAGTTTCAACGATATGTGGATTATCTTTCCTGGCGTTAAGCCCGGCAATTATACCAAAGGGAACCGAGGCTGTGCCAAAACTTCAGCTTTTGGAACAAGCTCAACCTTAAAAGGAAAGGCAGATGCACCTGATCCCCCTGGAGGGCCGGATTTTTCAGGCTGTTCCAGGGTTTGAGCACCATTTAAGAGCTGAACTTGGGCCTTTACAGGAATTGGGGGGGCCTTTTTTTTATTCCCCCGATCATACCGGCCCTGCTTTGTGGCGCCGGAACATATGGCTTGATCCTTTCCGGCTGGAGTTCGATTCCATCGGCGAAGCCGCCCGGGTTCTGCGGAACCTACAGCGGAATTGGGCGCCGGTCCTTTTTACCCAATTCCGCCGGGGGGCCCTGATCAAGGAAAAATTGCCCCCCCTCAGCACAAAACCACGGCCCTTTCCCTGGCGCTTACCGGAGGCTCCCATGGGGGGATGGACCCTTTTGGATAACCATACCCTGCTCGCCTCGGCCCGTTCGGAAAGTCCCTTCCCCGGGGGGATTATCCGTTTGGAGGAGGATAAACAGGGGCCGCCCAGCCGGGCCTACCTGAAACTGGAGGAAGCCCTGGTTCTCTGCCGGAAATGGCCGGGTCCGGGGGATCGCTGCCTGGACGCCGGGGCAAGCCCCGGCGGCTGGACCTGGGTACTGGCGAAACTCGGGGCGGAGGTGATCGCCGTGGACCGCGCCCCCCCGGAGGACCGGATCCTTGCCCGGCCGGGGGTACGGTTTGTCCAACACGACGCCTTTACTTTAAGGCCCGAAGATCTAGGGCCCCTGGATTGGGTCTTTTCCGACGTGGTCTGTTACCCCCCCCGGCTCCTGGATTGGATACAAAAATGGCTCGATTCGGGACTCTGCGCCAATTTTGTATGTACCATAAAGCTTCAGGGGGAACCGGATTTTGAAACCCTCCGGGGCTTTGCCGCCCTGCCCGGCGGCAGGGTGGTCCACCTCTACCACAACAAACACGAATTAACCTGGCTCCGGATCGCCTAGGAGCCTGTTGCGCTTGTGGATTTTTTGCATGTCTATGCAAAAAATCCTCGATTATCGGGCTCCTTTATGCAGTTTGCAGGGTATAAAAATTCACTTTTGTGAATTTTTATACGAT
>JAISOO010000182.1 GCA_031275595.1 Spirochaetaceae bacterium
GAGCATTTCCCAAAACCCGGTTGGTTTTAGGAAATGCTCTTGAAAAAGCGGTCTAAAGCCCGCTTTTTCCCATAAATCTAAGGTTGCTTTCCCAAAAACTGAAGTTTTGGGAAAGCCTCTGGTATTTGGTATTTTGAATTTAAAGTCGCGCTTTCAATGTTATGGTCCTGCCGGATCATTGGATTTTGAAATAGCCTTATTTTTTTTATTAGACTTGTTCGGCGGCCCGGTTGGTTGCCGGCTAACCTTCGGTTAACTGGTAAGTCTTGCGGTTTCTCGGCCGCAGGCTGTGAAATTGCGGTATTTTTAGAGGAATTTGGTGAGGAAACTGAGGTTTCCGAACAACCTGTTTTCTCTTCTTGAGAGGTAGTATGCGGTCATTAGGAATAAACATCGGGTCCACGAGTTTAAAGATGGTGGTGGTTGAAACAGACGGCGCCCGGGACGAAACCAGCCGGGTGGCGTGGAGCGCCGCGATCCCCCATGAAGGGGATTTTGCCGCGGCGGTGCGGAAGCTCCTCGCCGAAGGCCGGATTGCCGCGGGGACCCCGGCCCTGGTGACGGGGAACGAAGGGCGGTTCATGTTCAACACCGCAGGTACCCTGGAGCCACTTTGCGTGGAGGCGGCCCTCCGGACTTTGAAGATAACGGCCGATGCCGTGGTCAGTATGGGGGGGGAGGACTTAGTGGTCTACTCTCTGGACGGGAACGGCAAGATCATCAACAATTTTTCCGGGAACAAATGCGCTTCCGGTACCGGCGAATTTCTTAAACAGCAGCTTGCCCGGATGGATATGACCCTGGAGGATATCGACAAGGTTCCCGACGACGCCAAGGTGTATCCCCTTTCAACCCGGTGTTCGGTGTTTATGAAGAGCGACTGTACCCACCGTCTGAACAAGCGGGAGGCGACCAAAAACGACATCGTCCTCTCCCTTTCCGACGTGATGGCCGTTAAGGTAATCGACTTCCTCAAACGGGCAAAAATCAGTTCCGGCCGGGTGGTATTGACCGGGGGGATCACCCTGAACCGTCATATCATCCGGTTTATCCGGGAAAAAGCCCCCCACATTGAATTTGTTATCCCCGAAACCGCCCCGGTTTTTGAAGCCCTGGGCGCGGCGGTGCTGGCCCCGGAATCGGGGAGCCCTCTGCCCCGGGCGGAGGAGCTCCTCAAACCCAATACGATCCGTTTCGGTTCCCTGGGGGCTCTGGCTGACTGGTGGGATAAGGTCAAGACCTTCGAAAAAAGCGACGGCAAGGTCCGCCCGGACCGGCGCTATATCCTGGGGGTGGACGGGGGTTCTACCACCACCAAGGCGTGCCTTGTGGACATGGAAACCGATGAGATCGTGGCCAGCCATTACGGCCGTACCCATGGGGATCCGGTAAAGGCCCTGAAGGAGTGCCTGGGGATCATCCAGGAGAAGATACGCGCCGATCTATCCGGCACGGGGGACAAAAAGGTCGATATACGCCTGGTGGCCACCACCGGTTCTTCCCGGGAGATCCTGGGGGTATTTCTGGAAACCCCCGGAGTCTATAACGAGATCATCGCCCACTCCGTAGGGACCACCTACTTTGACCCGGAGGTGGAGACCATCTTTGAAATTGGGGGCCAGGACGCCAAATATGTACTCCTCAAAAATTCCGTGCCCATCGATTATGCCATGAACGAAGCCTGCTCCGCGGGGACCGGCTCTTTCCTGGAGGAATCCGCCTCAGGGGATCTCTCCATCCACGCGGCCCAGGATATCGGTCCCATCGCCCTCAAGGCGGACGCCCCCTGTAAATTCGGGGAACACTGTTCCGCCTTTATCAATTCGGACATCCGCAAGGCGGTTCAGCAGGGGGCCTCCCGGGAGAACATCACCGCGGGAATCGCCTGTTCCATTGTGGCCAACTACCTGAACCGGGTGGTGGGGAACCGTACCATCGGGGGGAAGATCTTCCTCCAGGGAGGGGTGGCCAAAAATGCGGCAGTTCCCCTGGCCTTTGCCATGATGCTGGACAAGGAGATCCTGGTTCCCCCCTCACCGGAACTCATGGGTTGTTTCGGTGTAGCCCTCCTGGCAAAACGCAAAAACGCTGATGGCCTTCTGGAGGAACAGACCGTGGATATCGATGACCTTATCCATCGGGAAATCGGTTACGAGCGGGTTTTTACCTGCCAGTCCTGCGATAACCGCTGCCCCATCCAGGTGCTTAACGTTAACGGCCATAAATATATGTTTGGGGGACGGTGCAATAAGTACACCAATATGCGGAAGGCGGTCAAGGATGTGCCGGTCTTTGATTATGTGGAAAGGCGCCAAAAAATGCTCTTTGAAGAATATGCGGCGCCGGATGCGGGTTTAGCGCCGCAGGCGGCATCGGCAGGTGGAGAAAAGGCGGAGAGTTTCGCGGAGCAAAGTTCCGGGACCCAAAAGCGAAACGTTTTGGTCGGTATCCCCCGGGCCTTTTCGGTTCATACCCTCTATCCCTTGTACTCCTGGTTCTTTCACGAATTGGGGATACGGACTTTCCTCTCCACCGAGGTGGCCCATGGCGGGGTTGCCCGGGCGGAGTCCACCTATTGTTTTCCCGCTGAAATAGCCCACGGCGCGGTCCAGGACTGTCTGGACAAGGGGGCGGACTATGTGTTGCTCCCCCATTTTCGGGATATGCCCAGCTACGAGGAAGATGTCCACGCCAATTTCTGTCCCATCACCCAGAGTCTTCCCTATTATATCGAGAAGGCTTTTCCCGATGTGGATAAAAACCGCTTTCTCCCCCTGGTGGTGAGCTT
>JAISOO010000120.1 GCA_031275595.1 Spirochaetaceae bacterium
TTTCCCAAAACTTCAGTTTTTGGGAAAGCAACCTTAGATTTATTGGAAAAAGCGGGCTTTAGACCGCTTTTTCGGAAGCCTTTCCCAAAACTAACCGAGTTTTGGGAAAGGCTCCATACGTGGTAATGTGGGTAAATAAGGCATAGGAAGCGGCTGCCCTTGGCTTGTCTTGCCAAGGTCGATGTCGCGGGTCCGGCTCCCGCTTCCCGCCTTGGAAAGCCCGGGAAGGTATCGTTTCCGGGCTTTTTTATGCTTGACACAGCTATTTTAATCAAATAAACTCTTATATGGGGCTGTTTCAAAACTTCAGTTTTTGGAACAGCTTCTTACCCCTGGAGAAAATTGCATAAGCCGTAAATGCTTAACGTATAAGAGATGAGCGATTTTCTCCCAAAGCCGGTTCCAAAACCGACCGGGTCTTGGAGCCGGCTCAAATAATAGTGGATTTGCTCTTATCACAGGACCGGGGGTTCAATTTGTCCTTTGAAGGGGTCCCCAGGGGGCTTAAAAAAGCGCGAGAGTGGTGGAACTGGTAGACACGCCAGACTTAGGATCTGGTGCCTTCGGCATAAGGGTTCAAGTCCCTTCTCTCGCAGGGGTTTTAATATCGCGAGAAACGGGGACTTGAACGGCGCCCGGCAGAAGGTGCTTTGGGGACAAAGCAATACGGTTCAAGCCCCGAAAACGGCCGGTGTTTCGGGAGAAGGGACGGCAGACTGCGGAGGCCAGGCCCCTTCTCCCGCAAGGGGCGTAAAAACGTACCGGCAGGCTTTACTTGTCAAGCATCCTCAGAATGAAGGGGAAAAGGGATTGGCTTAATGGGGGGTAACCGCTTTTTTTCAAACCGGTTAAAAAATAAGCTTTGAAGCTGATTTAAATAGGATTATTTTCTAAATATTAGTATATTTAAAGGATCAAGAGGAAAATCGTGGCCACAACAAAAGAAATAACCCCCTTGGAACATTCCCGTGTGAAGCTAACCGTCACCGTTGATAGGGAAGATGTCCGTTCCCAATATGATGATCTGATATCCGGTTACCGCAAATCCCTGCACATTCCGGGTTTCCGCCCGGGAAAGGCCCCCAGGGATGTATTGGAGCGGAAATTGGGGAGTGCCCTGAAGGATGAAGCCCTGGGCAGGGTCATAGAAAAATCCATCACCGCTATTTTTGAGGCAGAGGATTTCCCCAAAGAGAACCGGCCCCTCCCCTACTCCACCCCCCAATTACAGGATGAACCTTCCCTGAATTTGGATGCGGATTTGGTTTTTTCCGTAAGCTATGACGTTTTTCCTCAAATAACGCTGGGTACCTGGAAAGGTCTGGAGCTTGAAGTTCCCCAGATCCACCTCACCGGGGAGGATATAAACCGGGAATTAGAGGTCATCCGGGAACGGAATGCCATTGTTTTAGATAAAGACGATGACGCCCCGGCGGCAAAGAACGATGTGGTTACGGTCAATTATTCGGAACTTTCCGATACCGGGGAACCCCTGCCGGGAACGGCCCGGGAAGATTTTGTTTTTACCCTGGGGTCGGGATATAATCTCTTTAAGTTTGACGATGAGATTATCGGAATGAAAAAAGGTGAAACCAGGGACATTGAGAAAACCTATCCCGATGATTTTGAGCATAAGGAATTGGCGGGAAAACACAAAAAAATCCGGGTAACCCTTACGGCCCTCAAAGAGAAAAAACTCCCCGATTTGGATGACGATCTTGCCCAGGATGTGGATGAAAAATTTAAAACCCTGGAGGATCTTAAAGCCAATATCAGGGAACGGCTGACCCGGAACACGGAAAAACAGCTCCGGGAAATTAAAACAACCAAACTCCTGGAAAAGATCATGGAAACCACCCCGGTGGATCTGCCCGAATCCATGATCCGTTTTGAACTTGATTCCCGATGGCGGAATTTGGCCCGCCGTTATAATATCGCCCCGGAGGAACTGGAAAACAAGATGGCCCGTTCCGGCGAGAATATCGAAGCCATCCGGGAGGGATGGCGGAGCGATGTCATAAAAGCCCTCCACAGCAGGCTCATCGTGGAAACGCTGCTCGAAGACCTGGGCCTTACGGTTTCCGATAACGAAGTGGAAAAGGAATATGAAACCATCGCTACGGAAACGGACGCTCCGGTGGAAGATATAAAAAAGTATTATACCCAGGAAAATATGCTTGAGTATTTAAAAGACTCGATAAAAGAGCAGAAGCTCTATGATCAGCTCTTTGAAGAAAATAAATTTATTCCCGGCCCCGAAAAACATTATCTGGACCTGGTGGGCAATAATGGTTAATATGGGTATCATGAAAGAAAATATGAACAGCCTTGTTCCGATAGTGGTAGAACAAACCGGAATGGGGGAACGGTCCTACGATATTTATTCCCGGCTTCTCAAGGATAGAATTGTTTTTTTGGATGGGGAGATCAACGATATCACCGCGGATCTGGTGGTGGCCCAGCTTCTTTTTTTGGATGGACAGGATACGGAAAAGGATATCAACCTCTATATCAATTCCCCCGGGGGTTCCGTTACGGCGGGACTGGCGATATACGATACCATGCAATACGTAAAGTCCGATGTGCAAACCATATGCCTGGGACAAGCGGCCAGTATGGGGGCCTTGATCCTGACCGCGGGGGCGGCGGGAAAACGGCTGGTCCTGCCCTCATCCCGGGTACTCATCCACCAGCCCTGGGGAGGAGCCCAGGGACAGGCAAAGGATATCGGTATCCAGGCCCAGGAAATTTTAAGGCTCAAAAAGCTTACGATTGAATATTTTGCAAAGCATACGGGTAAAGAAATAACCCAAATTGCCGTAGATATGGAGAGAGACTTTTATATGGCCGCGGCGGATGCGGTGGCTTATGGCGTAGCAGATCGGGTATTAACGAGGGAAAAACATGGCACGGCTTCGTAACGGTTCCGGTGGATATGAGCGATCCTGCTCTTTTTGCGGAAAAAGCGCCGATATGGCCAGGAGGCTTATTGCCGGGCCTAATGATGTGTTTATCTGTGACGAATGTGTGGAGGTATGCCGGAAGATCCTTTCCGAAGAGGATCACGATCTTTCCACCCAGTTTACCGGCGACATCCCCACCCCCAAGGAGATAAAAAACTACCTGGATCTTTTTATCATAGGCCAGGATAACGCCAAAAAAGCCCTTTCCGTGGCGGTGTATAACCACTACAAACGGATCGCAAACCCCGCCAAGGAGCCCGATGATGTGGAAATAGAAAAATCCAACGTCCTCCTCATCGGTCCTACGGGTACGGGAAAAACCCTGTTGGCGAAAACCCTGGCAAAAAAGCTCAAAGTGCCCTTTGCCATTGTGGACGCCACTACCCTGACCGAAGCGGGATATGTGGGGGAGGACGTAGAGAACATCCTCCTCAAACTTATCCAAAATGCCGGGGGTAATATCGCCGCCGCGGAACGGGGCATCGTGTATATCGATGAAATTGACAAGATAGCCCGGAAGGGAGAAAATGTTTCCATAACCCGGGATGTTTCCGGGGAGGGGGTCCAGCAGGCCCTCCTTAAGATCATAGAGGGAACCATCGCCTCGGTCCCCCCCCAGGGGGGGCGCAAACACCCGAACCAGGAGATGATCCGGATCGATACCACGGATATCCTCTTTATATGCGGCGGGGCCTTTGTGGGGCTGGATAAATTTATCGAACAACGGGTGGTCCAGCACCCCATGGGATTCGGGACGGATGTCAAAATAAAATCCGAACGGAACCTGAAGGAACTCTACGATTCCCTCCATCCCGACGATCTTATCCATTTTGGAATGATCCCCGAATTTATAGGCCGGCTTCCCATTACGGTAAGCCTGGAAGAGCTAAAAAAAGAAGACCTCCGGCGCATCATCACCGAACCCCGGAACGCCATCGTCAAACAATATCAGGCATCCCTGGCCATAGACGATGTAAAGCTGGAATTTACCGAGGAAGCCATCAACGCCATCGCCGATACGGCGATCAAACAAAAAACCGGCGCCCGGGGCTTACGGGCGATTGTTGAGCGGCTTATGACGGATATCATGTTTGAAATTCCCTCCATGGAAGGGGGTAAACGGGTAGTGATTACCCAGGATGTGGTAGAAAAGTCGGATCCGCCCGAGATTCATCCGCTTCAAAAAAGCGCATGAAGCTTCTTTCGGCTCTTAAAAATTTTAATCCGCCGGAAGAATTTCCCCTGCTCCCCCTGCGGGGATTGGTTTTATTCCCCCATACCATGCTCCCGGTGTTCATCACCTATAAACCGGGGATCGCCGCGGTGGAAGAAGCCCTGAAACGGGAACACCGGCTGTTTGCGGCATGTCTCAAGGACTCCATTGAAACCGGGGAAACCTACCCCGTCGGTACCGTGGTCAGGATAGTACAATACCTTAAACTCCCGGATAATACCTTCCGGGTGGTTCTGCAAGGGGAATACCGGGCGGCTATAAGCTCGGTACAAAAATTCAACACCCATGGGATGGTACGGCTGGAACCGATACGGCCCGTATCTTCCGGGGACTTGCCGGATCCTGAAATGACCGCTTTGATCCGGACGGTTCAGAAATCTTTTGTCCAATACGCGGAACTCTCCAAAAAAATAAACACCGAAACCATCACGGCGGTGGAAAAAATCGAAAATCCCGAACGGCTTGGAAATCTTGTTTCCCACGCGGTTGCCGTAAAGGTGGAACGGAAAATTAAGCTTTTAAGCATCGCCGGTACGGCGGAACGCCTGGAAGCGATCCTGGAAACCCTGGAATTAGAAAATGAAATCTTTGGAATTCAAAAAAGCATCAACGGAAAAGTGAAAAGCCGCATGGAAAAAACCCAGCGGGAATATATACTCCACGAACAACTGAAAGAAATCAATAAGGAACTGGGGAAAGACGAAGGGGAGGATGAATTTGCCGACTTGGAACGTTCCATTGAAGATCGGCATCCTCCGGAAGAGGTCCTGCTTAAGGCGAAAAAGGAAATTGCCCGGCTTCGCAAACTCCAACCCCTATCCCCGGAAGCGGGGGTCCTTCGGGGATACCTGGAATGGATATCGGATCTCCCCTGGAGAGAATCCAGTGTGGATTCCGGCAACCTTACGGAGGCGGAGCAGATCCTCAACGAAGATCACTTTGATATGCACAAGGCCAAAGAACGGATCCTGGAATACATCGCGGTCCATCGTCTGACCGCTTTTTCCGGGGATGGAAACCCGGATGTTTCCCGGATTCGGGGGCCTATTCTCTGTTTTGTCGGCCCCCCGGGAACGGGAAAAACCAGCCTGGGTAAATCCGTGGCCCGGGCATTGGGCAGATCCTTCGTCCGGATCTCCCTCGGGGGGGTACGGGACGAAGCGGAGATCCGGGGGCACCGGAAAACCTATGTGGGCTCCCTGCCGGGCAAGATCCTCCAGTCCATGCGGAAGGCGGGGACCATAAATCCGGTGTTTTTGCTGGACGAGATCGACAAACTCTCCAGCGATTTCCGGGGAGATCCCGCTTCCGCCCTGCTGGAGGTCCTGGACCCGGAACAAAACAGAACCTTTACGGATCACTACCTGGAAGTTCCCTACGATCTCTCCAAAGTGTTGTTTATTACCACCGCCAATTCCCTCCATCAGATCCCCTACCCGCTGCTGGATCGAATGGAAATTATTGAAATTCCCGGTTACGGGGAACGGGAAAAACTCGCCATTGCCCAGCAGTTTCTGGTGCCCAAGGAACTGGAAGAAAACGGCTTGGGACAGGCATCGATCAGATTTAAGGACGAGGCGATCCTTGAAATAATCCGGCACTGGACCATGGAATCCGGGGTCCGGGGCCTGGAACGGGAAATTGCCCGCTGTATCCGGCGTATCGCCCGGAAGGCGGTGGAGAGGGAGTACGGAAAAAATCCCGAACGGCCCATGAGTTCTTTTAAAAAAATCATCCGCCCTGAGGATTTGGAAAAACTCCTGGACCGGCGGAAATATAAACACGACGTGGTTTTTAAGGAAGCCCGGGTAGGGGTTTCCTACGGCCTTGCCTGGACCGAAACCGGCGGGACCATGCTGCCGGTAGAAACCGTCAAATTTGAGGGGACCGGGGAGCTTTTTATCACCGGGAACCTGGGGGACGTGATGAAGGAAAGCGCCCGGATAGCCCTTTCCTACCTGCGGAGCGCCCAGGACCGGTATAAATTTACCGTAACCGACGTGGGAAAAACCGATTTTCACATCCATGTTCCCGAGGGGGCTATCCCCAAAGACGGTCCCTCGGCGGGGATAACCCTGGCGGCTTCCCTGCTTTCCACCCTTTGCGGGATACCCCCCAAACCCGGCACCGCCATGACCGGGGAGCTCACCTTGACCGGGAGGGTCCTCCCCATCGGAGGGCTCAAGGAAAAACTCCTCGCCGCCGGCCGGAACGGCATGGAACGGGTCCTGCTCCCGGCGGATAACCGGGACGAATGGGCGGAACTGGACAGGGACCTGCGCGCCTCGGTGGCGGTGGATTTTGTGGAAACCGCCGACGAAGCCCTGGGGCTGCTTTTTGAGGGGGGAATACGGCGGAAGCCCCGGCTCAAATCCGACGCCCCGAAACTTCCCCAAATTTCCAAACCTAATCCCCCAAAAACAAGCGGCTTAAAGCCAAAACAGGTGAGCCTTTCCCAAAACCCGGTTGGTTTTGTGGAAGGCTCTTGAAAAAACGGTCTGAAGCCCGTTTTTTCCCATAAATCCAAGGTTGTTTTCCCAAAAACTGAAGTTTTGGGAAAGCCTCAGGTAAAACACGACCGGACCGGAGCGGCCCCTCAAAAACTTCCCCGGAAAACGAGCCCCTACTGAGCCACGGTCTCCTGAATTATCGCCAGGGTCCGCTCCGCACAACGATCCCAGGAAAAGGCCTGAGCCCGTTCAAGTCCCAGGGTACGGCATTCCCGGTAGATGTCACGGTTGGTGGCAAGGGTCACCATACGATCCGCCATATCTTCCGCGCTTCGGGGATCAAAATAAAGGGCGGCGTGTTCCGCCGCTTCCGGCAAGGATGCCGCCCGGGCGCAGACCGCCGGAACCCCCGAAGCCATGGCTTCCAATACCCCCATGCCGAAACCCTCGTACATCGAGGGGATCACCACCATATCCGCTCCGGCATAAAGCGCCGGCAGGTTTTGCACCGGGAAATAACCGGTAAAAAAGATATCGTTTTTATAGACGGAACGGGCCGCCGCTTCCTTTACCTTATCCGCTCCATGGCGGTTATCACCGGCCAGAACCAGACGGTGGGGATACCGGGTCCGCTCCTTAAAAATACCAAAAGCCTTGATCAGCCGGATATGGTTTTTCACGGGATGGTCGATCCGGGAGACAAAAAGTATATACGGCCGGCGGAAACTAAAGGGTTGAATCAGCACCACACTTTCCTCATTTCGCGGCCGGGGGTAAAAGGCCGTGAGGTCCACCCCGTTGGGGATCACCTCTATCCGGGATTCCTTAACCCTGACCAGATCTATCAGCTCCTGCTTTACAAATTGGCTGACCGCGATGATACGATCCAGCTTCCGTAAGGAATTGGGCAGCGCCACCCGGAGGATCGCCCCTAAATGTTTCCGGGTTTTCCGGGTCCCCCAATAGGCCCCCATATCATGAACCGTTCCTATGGACGGAAAGGATGACCGGGAAGAAAGCTGCCGGTGGGCGGCGGGGAAAAAACACCCGTCGTAACCCCGTTTTTCGGCGAATTTCTGATATTTCAAGATGTGCCACAGGGAATTGGCGGTACTGCCATTGATAGAACACCGGGGGATAAATTCCATGTCCGGGGCGGCTTCGCTGTAGGCAAAACGGTCAAAATCCCACCCGAATAGTTCATACCTATCGCCCGAGGGGGGTATCCGCTTTAACAGCTGGGTTAAATAAACGCCCACCCCGGATTTACCACCGTTACAGGCGAAGGTATCAATACCTATCTTCATTATGAACCTCCGGTAGATCTGACCTCCTTATAAGACAAATAGCATATCAGGAGGAGAAACCCAAAACAAGCACGTGGTTACACCCCGATCCCAGGGAGGAAGTTCCCCTTTAAACAGATACCCCGAGGCTGTTTCAAAATCCGATGGTACGGGGAACCGGGATTTTGAAGGACAAGCGCTGCTTACAACCCTATTTAACCGAAAAAACGGATCCCCTAATGGGGGAATTAACCGCTTTTTCCCTCGCCGGCCTCAAAACCCACCGGAACCCATCCGAATTTTAAAGCTCCGATTTATTATACCATATTATCCGGTATTATTATACCGTATCCTTCCGGTTAAAATTTCCGATTTTTTTATTTTTTACCCTTTTTTTACGCTTACCCCCTTGCTACACAAGGTGTAGCGTATTATAATGATTATGCAAAAAT
Organism: Spirochaetaceae bacterium; assembly: GCA_031275595.1. The sequence goes on from JAISOO010000120.1 coordinate 8,386, forward strand.
AAAACGCTATATCTAGTAGTATGTTTTTTAATAGAGTGAGGAGATCAATGCGCTGCCCCCATTGTGGTAATTATGATGATAAGGTTATTGAATCCCGGACCCTGGCAAACGGTGCGGCCATACGCCGTCGGCGGGAGTGTAACGGCTGCGGTTACCGTTTTACCAGTTATGAACGGATCGAAGACAAACAATTTATGGTCATCAAACGGGACGGCCGGCGGGAACCCTTTGACCGGAAAAAGATCGAACGGGGGGTGGAACGGGCCCTGGAAAAACGGCCTGTTTCCCAGATGAATATCGAAAGCCTCGTCAATGAAATTGAAGATTCCGCGGCCATCCTGGGAAAGGAAAGCCACGAAATCGACGCCTCCGTCATAGGCAATTTGGTTCTGGAAAAGCTGGGCGCCCTGGATAAGGTGGCGTATATCCGGTTTGCTTCGGTTTACCGGCATTTTAATGATCTGGATGAATTTGTTCGGGAAATACAAAAAATGGGAGGGGAAGTCTGATTATGCTCAAAAATGTGGTAAAACGTTCGGGGGCGTTGGAAGTTTATGACAAAAAAAAGATACATAATGCCATAGCCAAGGCTTTTGCCGCGGTGGGCATAAAAAATGCCGAGGAGGCCGAAAAAACGGTACAGGCCGTCACGGCCCGGGTCGAAGAGCTGATCCAGGGCATGATGACCGCCAGGCACCCCCATTCTATTCCCGCCATAGAAGAGATCCAGGATCTGGTGGAAACCGCCCTGATCGAGGCCCGGGAAACCGCGGTGGCCAAGGCCTATATCCTGTACCGGGCCAGGCATGAGGCCCTGCGGGATGTAAAAAAACTTATGCTGGATATCGATTCCACCATGGACGGTTATTTACGGCAGGAGGATTGGCGGGTAAACGAAAACGCCAATGTCAATTATTCCCTGGGAGGGTTGATCCTCCACAATTCCGGGAGCATTACCGCCAATTATTGGCTCAAAAATATCTATTCCGGGGAGATTGCCCAGGCCCACCGGAACGGGGATTTTCATATCCACGATCTTTCCATGTTTTCCGGTTATTGCGCGGGGTGGTCCCTCCGGCAGCTTATCGCGGAGGGCCTGGGAGGGGTACCGGACAAGATCAGCTCCAAACCGGCAAAGCACCTCTCCACCCTGATGCAGCAGGCGGTGAACTTCCTGGGCTGCCTCCAAAATGAGTGGGCCGGGGCCCAAGCCTTCAGTTCCTTTGACACCTATATAGCTCCCTTTGTCAAGGAGGACAATCTAAGCGATAAAGAGCTCAAGCAGTGCCTCCAGAGCTTTGTTTTTGGGGTGAACACCCCCAGCCGCTGGGGGAGCCAGGCCCCCTTTACCAACATAACCCTGGACTGGACCGTTCCCGGGGACCTCAGGGACAAAAAGGCCGTGGTGGGGGGCCGGGAAACCGGCTTTACCTATGGGGACTGTAAGGATGAGATGGACCGGGTAAACCGGCTTTTTATCGAACTCATGCTGGAGGGGGACGCCGAAGGCCGGGGATTCCAATACCCCATCCCCACCTATAATATCACCGCGGATTTTGACTGGGAAAGCGATAACGTCCGTTCCCTCTTTGAGATGACCGCCCGGTACGGGACCCCTTATTTTCAGAATTTTGTCAATTCCGACCTTGATCCCGGGGACGTCCGGTCCATGTGCTGCCGTTTGCAGCTTGACAAACGGGAACTCCGGAAACGGGGGGGCGGTCTTTTTGGATCCGACGAACTCACCGGCTCCTTGGGGGTGGTTACCATCAACCTCCCCCGGATTGGCTACCTGGCCAAGGATAAAAAGGACTTTTACCGGCGCCTCCAGGATCTTATGATCCTGGCCAAGGACAGCCTCATCATCAAACGGAAGGTGGTAACCCGTCTCCTGGACAGCGGCCTTTTTCCCTATACCAAGCGCTACCTTAACAATTTGGATAACCATTTTAACACCATAGGATTGGTGGGTATGAATGAATGTCTCCTGAATTTTTTGGGAAGCCGCGTGACCATAGCCACCGAAAAAGGAAGGGCCTTTGCCCTGGAAGTTTTGACCTTTATGCGGGAAAAACTCGCGGATTTTCAGGAGGAAACCGGGGAGCTTTTTAATCTGGAAGCTACTCCGGCGGAGTCCACTTCTTACCGCCTGGCAAAACACGATAAACAACAATATCCGCGGATCATTACCGCCGGAGGCGGTTTGGCCGGAGGCGGTTTGGCCGGAGGGGGGGAACCCTACTATACCAATTCAACCCAGCTTCCGGTAACCCAGACCGAGGACATCTTCGATGCCCTGGACCTTCAGGAAACCCTTCAAACCGCCTATACCGGAGGGACCGTGTTCCACGCTTTCCTGGGAGAAGCCATTGAGGACTGGTCTGCCTGCCGGGATCTGGTCAAGGCCATAGCCTATAATTACCGGATCCCCTACTTTACCATTTCCCCGACCTTTTCCGTATGCCCCATCCACGGGTACCTCAAAGGGGAGCATTTCCACTGTCCCCAATGTAAGGAAGAAAGAGAGGAGAAACTAAAAAGACAGATTATCGAATTGGAACACGAACGGACCTTGACCTTAGCGGCCCTGGAAGCCGCCGGCGTAGGTGCTTAGAGACCAGGGGAGTTTTTTTGAAAATCAAGGTCCCGCGGGAGCGTCGAATTTTGAAACCGCTTCCGGATAAAGAAAATAGAGATTGTTTTAGGAGCAAAGCATGAGAACCCTTGAGGACATTGACAAGGATTTGGCCGCGGCGAGGGAGGCTCTTTCCCATACGGAAGGGACGACCGCGGAAGTGTACAGCCGTATTGTCGGTTATTACCGATCGGTACGAAACTGGAACAAGGGAAAACGGGAAGAATACGGCGAACGGCGGCTTTATAAGGTAGGCCCCGGAGAAACGGCCCTTCCCGCTACCCGGACAGCGGGGGAGCCTCCGGGGGCCAAAATCCGCCGGGAAGTCCAGGCGGGAACCGAGGGGCGGGTGCTGCTCTTTGTGCGGCCCGCCTGCCCCGCCTGTCCTTCCGCCAAAGAGGCGGCCCGGCGGCTGGGCCTGCCGGTGGACTACATCAACGCCGATACCGAAGAGGGGCTTGCCGAAGCGGTAAAACGCCAGGTACAATCCACCCCGACGGCGATCCTGCTTTCCAAGGACGGGGAAGAGGTAAGCCGCGCCTGGGATCCGGGGGCTATCGCTTCTTTTAGTAAATTAGCCCTGCCGCCGAAAGAAGAGGATTTTCAAGAGGCGGCGTCCATGTAGGACGGGATCCGGTACCGGAGGAAGGATGAAAAATTTTGAAGAAAGGCTGGAAAAACTGGAATCGCTGGGCGAAAAGATCCGGAAGCCTGAAGTCCCGCTGGACGATGCCCTTAAGGCCTTTGAAGAGGGGATAAAATTGGCCCGATCCCTGGAAAAGGACCTGGAACGGGTGGAAAACCGTATCGAGATCCTCATGAATAGCCCTGAAGCGCGGCCTGAGGAGAGTCCCGAATTGGGTCTTTTTGATGACGAAGGTTCATGAGGATGGATACCCTTACGAAACCCCGGATCCGGGTCCTTCCTCCGGAGGAAGCCCGGAAGATAGCCGCCGGGGAGGTGGTGAACCGGCCGGCGGCCCTGGTCAGAGAATTTATCGATAATGCCCTGGACGCGGGAAGCACCCTGGTGGAGTTGATTATAGATGAGGGGGGCATACGCCGAACCGAGGTAATCGACAACGGGGGGGGCATGACCCGGGAGGATCTGGAACTGTGTTGGTATACCCATGCCACCAGTAAAATCCGTTCCCTGGATGACCTGAATACCGCCGAAACCCTGGGGTTCCGGGGGGAAGCCTTGGCGGCGACGGCGGCGGTGGCCCATTTGGAGATCCTCACCAGTACCGACGGCAGGGACGCCTGGCAGCTTGCGGTGGGTCCGGGAAATACGACGCCGTCCCGGATAACCCAGACCCGGCGGGCCAAAGGGACCAATGTCCGGGCATCGGGGCTTTTTGATACCATTCCCGCCCGGAAACGCTTCTTAAAGCGGGCGGGGAGCGAAGCCAATCTCTGCCGTCAGGCTTTAATCGATAAAGCCCTGGCCTTTTACGACGTCTCCTTTCGTTTTATCCAGGACGGAAAACTCAAGCTGTTTCTCCCTGCCGTTTCAAGCCGGAAGGAACGGTTCGCCCAGGCTCTTTTGACCGGTACCGAGGGCATTTTTCTTTATGAGATCTCCACCGGAGGAACAGGATTCTCCGTGTCCGTGGTGGCGGGAGGGCCCGAATTATACCGGAACGACCGGCGGCAGCAATACGTCTTTGCCAACGGCCGGCGGATCCAGGATTATTCCCTGCTTCAGGCTCTGGAATACGGCCTTCAGGGATGGTTTCCCAACGGAACCCATCCCATAGGGGGAGTATATGTGAGTGTCGATCCGGCGCTGGCGGATTTTAATATCCACCCCGCCAAACAAGAGGTACGTTTTATCGATGCCGGGGCCATACACCATGCGGTTACCCAGGCGCTGCGGGATTTCAGCCGTCACCGGAATATGGCGGGAACGGAAAAATTCTTCGAAGGAGAAAATAGGCTCTGGGATGAGCGCCCAGACGGAATGGGCAAGGCTCACCACGACCGGGAGGGAGAAAACGAGGCCTCGGCGCTGGCCCTGGAAGCCTTGTTAGAAAACCCCCGGCCCTTCGCCCCGCTCCCGGGCCGGACTGTCCGGGAAGAAGATTCACCCCTCTTTGTCGGGGAACACGCCCCCCCCTACGGGGAGCTTAGGGCTGATGGGGAACCGGCCCCCCGGCTTGCGGGAAGGGTATTCGGCCTCTTCCTGCTCGTGGAATGGCGGGATCGGCTTTTTATTATCGATCAACATGCCGCCCACGAGCGGATCCTCTTTAACCGGTTTGCGTCCGGGCCTATACCAAAACAGGAGCTTTTAGTGCCCCTCGCCTTTACCACCGAAAGTGAGGAGGAGGACCGTTTCCTCTCCCGCCGCCGGGAAGATCTGGCTAAACTCGGCATAATCATTACCGGAGGGAAGGACGGGATCTGGTATATCGAAGCCCTGCCTATTAACTGGCGTCTGGGGGACGCCGAAACCGTCAAGGAAATCTTAAAGCTCAAAACCGCGGGAGAAGATATGGCCGAACGATGGGCAGCTACCCTTTCTTGCCACGGCGCAATAAAGGACGGGGATTACCTGGACGATACCACGGCCCTGGCCCTGGCGGAGGCCGCTTTAAAGCTCCCCCAACCCCGCTGTCCCCACGGCAGGCCTATCTGGACCGAACTGAGCCGGGAAGAACTCTTCCGGGCAGTCCGGCGCCTCTAAGGGCGCGTTGTCTCACAAATTAACCTAACCCAAGGTCATGGCTTCAAAATAAAATTCCAGCCCGGCTATGCGTAAGGTATAAGAAATGGGCACTGTTCTTCCAGGGCCTGTTTCAAAACCAACCGGGTTTTGAAACAGGCTTTGGTTACTACGGCGTATTACCGCTGATGGTTCCGCCTGTTTGGACGAATTCCGTGCTATACACTGACACATATACGCCGCCACTGGCGGCGGTACTGGTATTGCCCCTTATGGTCCCGCCGTCCATGAAAAATTTACCGTATCCTGCTACGTACACTCCTCCCCCGCTTATTGAACTATTTTTGAGGATCTCTCCCCCGGCCATGGTGAACTTCGCCTTTCCATTTATGAATACCCCGCCGCCCGTGTCTGCTTTGGGGCCGCCGTTTTCGCTGATGGTTCCATCGGACATGGTAAAGGATGTCCCCTCGCTCAAAAAGACGCCGCCCCCTGCCCCCAGGACCGTGTTATACTCGGCAATGGTATTGTTTTTTATTACTCCCGCGGTCATCGTCATCGTTCCCTTATACACCATAACACCGCCGCCGTTCTGGCTCGTATTGCCGCTGATCTCTCCCCCGGCTATAACGAACTCCCCTCCGGACTCTGAACCGGGGGTGCCTACCAACACCCCGCCTCCCCAGAGGGTATATCCCCCGGTGAGGGTCAGGTTGCTGCTCAGGGTTACCTTATTGTTCGCGATATAGAGAACCCTGCCGTCATTGGTTGGGGTTCTGTTAGCGTCCAAAACCCCCTTCAGGAGGGGGTCCCCCGTAAGAATAATGGGCGGATAATTGCCTTTGCCGGAAATATCTACCAAGGCTTTGTTGCTGCCGAAAACACCGGAACCGGTTATGGTTCCGCTGATCACAATGACGGCGCTTTCACCAGCCGGCCATTTTCCATTCCGGTATATCGATTTGATACGGGTCAGGGCCGCCTGTACCGATCCCAGGGGGGCTGCCGGCTCAGTTCCGGAGGAGGAGTCATTGCCCCCGGCGGAGACATACCAGGTCGTATTTTTGGAACCGGGATTTGGAGGAGTCGGAGGAGTCGGAGAACCAGGGATTGGCGGGGTCGAAGAACCGGGATTCGGCGTATTAAGCTCCGGATGATCTTCTTCCGAATCTTTGTCCGTAACGGCGATCAAAGGCTTCTCGCATCCCGCCATAAAAAATACAAAAAAAACCACCAAAAAAACACCGAGGGGAAAAGAAAGAAATCTAGAAAACAAGTAAAAACCTCTCTATAACGATAACACGGTTCCAAATCAGATGATCCCGTGGGGACATAATTCTATCTAAAACCAGAGCATTTCCCAAAACCCGTCTGTGTTTTGAGACCCTTTATATATAGTGTCTGTCCACAAAGTCGGTTACTTTGCGGACAGACCTTGCATTTGCTCCCATTTTGTACCAAAACGGTACGCAAAATGCCTATTTTAAGGTAGTCTGTCCATAATGTGTCTACATTATGGACAGACACTATATAAATCGCGGCGGTTTCAAAATCCGATAGCCCGAAGGACTATCATTTTGGAACCGCAACCTTGAAAACCGCGGTTTAGCGAGGCTTTTCGCCTGAAAAACCGCAGGAGCTGGTCACCAAACAACCGGTTTTGGAACCAATTCAATTATAATATAGTAAGGGAGTTTCAAAATGTCAAATTTTTAAATTGACCTTCGGGGGACTTTATCGTCCCGGCATTGCCAAACACCTGTCAATCCGGTACCGTTCCCCCCAGTTACCCCGGCGGTCCAGGGTATCGACGTCCGCTCCCGGCCGGCGTTCGGCCAGGGTGTCCCGGAGGAGCCGCAAAAAATCCCGGCGGCTTATCTCCTGTCCCCCCAAGCTGCGCAGATGCTCCGTGGGGACCTGGCAGTCGATGAAGGCCACCCCGTCGGCAAAAAGGACCCCCGCCAGGGTTAAAAAAGCCGCTTTTGAGGCGTTGGAAACCCGGGCAAACATAGATTCCCCAAAAAACACCCGTCCCAACCGTATGCCATAACAAGCTCCGGCCAGTTCCCCCCCGGCATAACTCTCCGAGGAATGGGCCCAGCCCAGGCGGTGCAGTTCCGTATAAGCCTGAATCATATCGCCGGTGATCCAGCTTCCTCCCTGGCCGGGGCGTTCCATCCCGGCGCAGCCGTGGATGACAGCGGCAAAGTCCCGATCCAGCGCCGCCTCAAATTTACCCTTTTTTAAAAGCCGTTTCATGGAGGCGGAAACATGAAGTTTTTCGGGAAAAATCACAAACCGGGGATCCGGAGACTGCCAGAGTATGGGGTCCCCCGGATTAAACCACGGGAATATCCCCTGTTCATAGGCGGAGAGGAGCATCCCCGGGGAAAGATTCCCCCCGATTGCCACCAGGCCATCAAGCGCCTCCTCGGGCGAAGGAAAGGAGAACCGCATATCTTCGGTAAGATAGGGAAATTCCGGAGAAACCCCGGATCTTTTCCGGCCCTTCACCGGAACCTCCCGGGGGTTTCCCCTAAGAAAGCACCTCGATCCGGTATTCCCCATCCCGCCATTCGGCCCGGGCGGAACCGCCGGAACTTAGGGAACCAAAGAGGACTTCATCCACAAAAAATCCCTTGATCTTGTCTTCGATAACGCGGCCCACATTCCGGGCGCCAAATTCCCGGCTATACCCTTCTTCCGCCAAATGATCAACGCAGGTTTCGGTCACTTCCAGCTGTACCTGTTTATCCGCCAGCTGCGCTTTAAACAGGTCCAGTTCCTTTTTGACTATGGACACCATAACTTCCCGGGAAAGGTGATTGAACCGTACCACCCCGTCCAGACGGTTACGGAATTCCGGGGTAAAGATCTGTTCCACCGCTCCGTCCACCGCGGTTTCGTCGATAAGCCGCTCCCCGAAACCGATAAGGCTTTTCCCGATATCCCGGGCTCCGGCGTTACTGGTCATAATAAAGACCACGTTCCGAAAATCCGCCTTTCGGCCGTTATTGTCGGTCAGGGTAGCGTAATCCATAATCTGCAGGAGGATGTTGTAAATATCCGGATGGGCCTTTTCAATTTCGTCCAACAGGACCACGCTGTGGGGCAGCTTCCGCACCGCATCAGTGAGGAGCCCCCCGTCTTCATAGCCCACATAGCCCGGCGGCGAACCGATAAGCCGGGACACGGTATGCTTTTCCTGGTATTCGCTCATGTCAAAACGGTGCATGGATATCCCCAGGATATCCGCGAGGCTTCGGGCCAACTCGGTTTTGCCCACACCGGTGGGACCCACAAAGAGAAAATTCGCCACCGGCTTGTTTTCAGCCCGGAATCCCGCCCGGGACCGCTTAACCGACTTGACCACCGCCTCCACCGCCTCATCCTGGCCGAATATCCGCTCCCGAAGCTTCTCTTCCAGAACCCTGAGTTTATCCTTTTCGCTCCCCGCCACGGACCGTTCCGGTATCCGGGCTATCCGGGAAACCACCGATTCAATCAGGGGGAGCCCTATCTCGATAATTTCTACCGTTCCTTCCTGCAGGGTGGCAGGACCTTCCGTAAGGCCCGATATCCGGGACGTTTCAGGCATAGAGGAATGTTTCCGGGAAACTATTTTCCCCGCCGCGTTAAAGAGAAAATCCGTTCCTTCGGTATTTCCGGAAAAAGCGGCCCGTTCTTTAACGGTTTGGGAATTCCCTCCTCCCCCGCCGGGGGGAGTTTTGGGCTGACTTTCCGCTTCTTTAAAAGCCACGATCCGGGCAAAGGCGCCGGCTTCGTCGATCACGTCTATGGCCTTGTCCGGGAGCCGCCGCTCGGTGATATACTGGGCGGATAAACGTACCGCCCCCTCCATCGCTTCGTCGCTGTAATGTACATGGTGGTAATCCTCGTATTTGGACTTGAGTCCCCGGAGGATCTCCATGGCGTCTTCTTCGGAGGGTTCCGGGATATCGATTTTTTGGAAACGCCGGGAAAGGGCCCGGTCCTTATCAAAAAATTTGCCGTATTCCTCGTGGGTGGTGGAGCCGATGCACCGGATCTTTCCCGAGGTCAAGGCCGGTTTCAGGAGATTCGACGCGTCCAGGGCGCCCCCGGATACGGAACCGGCCCCGACGAGGGTATGGATCTCGTCAATAAAGAGGATGGCCCGTTCTTTTTTGAGCATTTCCTCAATAACCCGCTTGACCCGTTCCTCAAAATCTCACCGGTATTTGGTTCCCGCTACCAGGGCCCCCATGTCCAGGGAAAAGATAGAAAAATTCTTCAAAGTAGGGGGAACCTTTCCCGCCACGATCCGCTGGGCCAAGCCTTCGGTGATGGCGGTTTTTCCCACCCCCGAATCCCCCACATGAACAGGATTGTTTTTGAGCCGCCGGCAAAGCACCTGGATCGTCCGGTCCAATTCCGCTTCCCGGCCGATAACCGGTTCCAGCCGGCCCTCCCGGGCCAACGCGGTGAGCTCCGTAGCATACCGCTCCAGGGCGCTTTTTTTAGCGGTTTTGGTCTTTTGGGCTTCCTCCTCCGTGTTCTCTTCTTTGGAATCTTCCATACCGCTCAGGATATGATTGTCCATTTTACGAAAACCAAAGGGCTGCTCATCTTCCCCCTCAAAACCATGGGACAGAATTTCCAAAAGCTCCAGCCGCTTTATTCCGACCTTGCGGAGGTAATAGGCGCAATAATTCCGCTCTTCATCGTAAAGGGATACCAGAATATCCGCCACATCAAGGGTATCCTTTTGGGATGATTGGCTCTGCAGGACCGCCCGCTCCAGAACGCTCTGAAAACCCACCGTATGGGTAGGTTCGGTATTGCTCATAACCGGTACCTTTTGCTCAAAGTAGTTTTCCATACCGTGTTTAAGCTGTTCCAGGTTGGCGCCGCAGGCGATAAGGATCCCCTGTACCTCATCAAAGGCCAGGGCCGCATACAGGATATGTTCCGGGGTCAGGTACTCATGGTTCCGCACCCGGGCCTCATTATACGCGGCATTTATGATAGCCTGCACATGGCGGCTGATTTTCATTCCATTGCTCCTTTTTTTAATATAGCACCTTTTTTAAAAGACCTCAATTATCTCTTACACGAGGCTTTCCAAAAACTTCAGTTTTTGGGAAAGCAACCTTAGATTTATGGGAAAAAGCGGGCTTTAGACCGCTTTTTCAGGAGCCATTCCCAAAACTAACCGGGTTTTGGGAAAGGCTCACACCTTTTCAATTATACACCGCAGGGGAAAATCGTGCTCCCGGGCTATGACATGGACCTGTTCCGTTTTAGTTTTGGCTATATCCCAGGGATATAGCCCCACCACGCCCCGGCCCTTCCGGTGGACATCCATCATAATCTCAGTCGCGTCAATTTCGCTTTTGTGGAAGATAGAAATCAGGATATCCACCACAAAATCCATGGTCGTATAATGGTCATTCAGCAGTACCACCCGGAATTCTTCAGGTTCTTTTTCTTTTATCTTTTCTTCTTTTTTTGTACGTAATCCTGTTCCATTTTCCAGAAATACCGGCATAAATCCAACCTTTTATTTTAAGATAAATAAAAATCTGTATCTAAACAAGGGCATTGGCGTGATATCCAGGGGCTTTCAGGCGGCCGGATCGGGCCCGTAAACAGCCTTCGAAGGGTTCCCCCCATTCTTCCCGGGGTATTTGAGGTAATTCGTCAGGGGTTTTGAACTGCAGTCCGGTACGGCCCCTCAGGCGTAAACCAATTCCCGGGCCGCCGCGGTTTTCGGCGTTTTAAACAGGGCCTCCACCGGCCCCTGCTCCACAATACGGCCCTCGTCCAGCACCGCTACCTCTTCGCAAATCTCCCGGATCACCCCCATTTGGTGGGTGATCAGTACCACGGTAAGCCTCAGCCGGTCATGGAGTTCCCGGATAAGGGAGAGGATAGACCGGGTGGTCTGGGGATCCAGGGAACTTGTAGCCTCGTCACAAAAGAGGACTTCGGGATTCACCGCCAGTGCCCGGGCAATGGCGACCCGCTGCTTTTGCCCCCCCGAAAGTTCCCGGAGCCGCGCCTTGCGTTTATCCGTAATAGCCACCATCTCCAAAAGCTCATCAACCCGTTTTTCGATCTGTTTTTTGTGGAACCCGGCGATTTCCAGGGGATAACTGATATTGCCGGTCACATTCCGGGATGCGAGGAGGTTGAAATTCTGGAAGATCATGCCCATCTTCCGCCGCCTTAACAGAAGCTCCTTGCCCGTCAGTATATCCACCCGTTCGTCCCCATAATAGACCTCCCCCCCATCGGGAGGCTCCAGAAGGCTCATGATCCGCAGCAAGGTGGATTTTCCCGCCCCGCTTTTCCCGATAATTCCGTATAACCCCCCTCCGGGGATCGTAAGATTCACCTCCGCCACCGCGGATACGGCGGCATAACGTTTCGATACTCCCTTAAGGGTAATCATGAATCGCTCCTTCATCGTTCTCTAAAACCTTACCGTAAAATAAGTTTTCCTTTCAATCACCGGAGGCTGTTGACGATCCATCCTCCGTATAAAACATATAAATTCTATCGGAATACCTGTATAATACTACAAACCGCCAATCCCGGCAAGTACCCGGGTAAATAGTGTCTGTCCACAAAGTCGGTTACTTTGCGGACAGACCTTGCATTTGCTCCCGTTTTGTACCAAAACGGTGTGCAAAATGCTTATTTTAAGGTAGTCTGTCCATAATGTGTCTACATTATGGACAGACACTAAATAATAATTTCTCCGGCCGATAGGGCATGACCTGTGAACCAACCGTGTTACCCCACAGGCCATTCAACCTTCGATAAAAGTTATCCCGCAAGGGATTGGATGGGCACGGAGCAGCCCCGGCACTACGCGCCGGAGCGGGGCAGTCTGAGCTTACCTTGGCGGGGCCCGGGAAAGCCCGGTTTCAGTACAAAGTGCCGGAAATGCGCCCAAATTACCCTGCCCGGGGTATTAGCAAACGCGAAGGAATGGAACGAGATAGCGGCCTTCGCGACGGCGAAAGCGGAATGGCTGAAAAGCTTTCTCAAACTGCCGAACGGGATACCCTTGCACGACACGATACAACGGGTGATGTCGATGCTTGACGGGAGTGTACTGTACAGCCTGAGCATACAATTTCTGGCGGAACGGATAGACAGCCTCGCGGAACCGGGGCGGCGGCTCAAGGGAGGACCAGAAGCGGAACCAGTTTAAAGGGTATCCGGTTTATGCCGGCGCTGAGTTTTGAGCGGCACATTGAGACCATTTTCAAGCTGCTCAATGCCCAGGCCATTCGGAACCTCCTCCTGCCTCATACATCCTAATTCTATGCGTTTATCCTGACCAACGGGCCAGGATTATCAGGAATGAGGTTGGTTTTTCGGATGAGGCAGGGTAAATCCGGGCGGAGTCAGGGTTTAACCACGAAGACCCCCCGGGCAGTCCAGCACGATCTTCACCAGTTCCGGCGGGTTTTGGAGCATGAGCCTGAAGGCGTCCTTGTACTGTTCCAGGGGGAAACGGTGGGTGATAAAACCGTCGATCCTATACCGGCCCTCCAGGATAAGCTCCTGGACCACGTCAAAGGTGTACTTCTTTTCCCCCTTCCAGTCCTCCATGCCGTGGGCGTCGATACCGACGAGCCGTATTTCCTGCCACCAGATCGGGGTTTCGTCAAAGGAAACGCTCCGCATATGGTGGCCTATTTTGACCAGGGTTCCCCGGGCGCGGAGGAAGCGGACGCAGGCCGTGTTGGACCAGTCCCCTCCCACGCAGTCATAGGCCAGGTCAAAGCCCCCCAAAAGCATGGTATTGCCCCGGAAGCCCCGGTACAGTTTGGCCCCGGTAGCCTTGGCCGCCGCCTCGTAGGGCGGCCCCGAAAGGATATGATCCGCCCCCAACCGCAGGGCAAATTCCTGTTTTTCCCTGATCCGCTCCATCACCCAGATCTCACAGCGGGGCTGGATGATCTTGAGGCATTGGACCACCCCAAGCCCTATGGTACCGCAGCCCAGGACCAGGACCTTGTCCCCCGCCGCCGGGGGGGCCATAAGCACCGAATGGAGGGAAACCGCCGCAGGTTCCACCATCACCGCCTGGTCATCGCTCAGGCCGTCGTGAATTTTGCTGAGCTGCTGCTCCGGGGCAAGATAGTAGTCCCCAAAGCCCGCCCCGGTGTCGGGGAGGCCGAGGGGGGAAGGTTCCCCGTAATTTTCACAGAGGCAGTAATTCCCCTCGGCACAGAACCGGCAGGGTGGCTCAATGCCCTTGTTGCCGCAGCAGGACATATATTCCCGCAGGGTCACCCGGTCTCCTTTTTGGTATTTGGTCACGCCGGAGCCGATCTCCTCCACGACGCCCACGGTTTCGTGGCCCAGGTAGGTCCGCGCCGAACCGGGCAGGGGTTCCAGGGCGCAGTCGATACCGGTGGTGGCCTTAAAAAAACTCAGATCCGTACCGCAAACCCCGGTAGCGATATTGCGGATCCGCAGCCACTTTGGCCCCGGCAGGGGCGGATCCGGCAGGTTCCGGTCATATTTGACGGGGTTAAAGCCCGTAAAAAGCAGGGGATGCATCCATTTTGCCGCGGCTTTGGTGAAAAGCACCTTGGGAATATTTTTTTCAAAATAAATCGTCTTCATAACACGCCCCAAAATGAACCGGTGCGACCGGGTAAGCCGCCGGCAGATTAGGTTAACATACCCTGGAGGATCGCCATAAAGTCGTTAAGATACATGGCGTATTCCGGGGAGCCCACAATTTCCACATACCCCTGTTCCACCCCGGGAACAAAGCCCACGTCCTTAAGCAAGACCTTCATGGCCCCGTCGATACTGAAAAAATGGAACAAGACAAAGGGGGTGCGCCGGGTGTAGATTCCGTGGCCGGACTTCGATTTTCCCGCCTTGACCCGAAGGTAACAGGCAACGGCGGGTTCCCCTTTTTCCGGCCCGCCGTCCACGATAAACTGGTAGATCCGGTCGGGCTGACGGCGGCACCACTCGGCCATGTCGGGATCCCCCAGCTTGTTGTAGGTCGACAGGGCCCGGGTTATCATGTAGAGGCTCATCTTGACCTTGAGGGCCTTTTTCTCCCGCGTTTTGGGACGTTGGGAGGGCATCATGATCATCAGGGACATAAGGAGGGAAAAGACTTTAAGGAGCAATCCGAATTTGGTGAGGCCCTTGATAGCGGGCAGGGCGGCGCCCCCCCGGAACATGGTGTTCATCTTCGCCACCGTGGGGAAGCTCAAGGTAATGTCCGGCGAAGGGGCCGGTCCCTGGGTAATCGTCAGTTTGCCCCGATCAAAGGTCAGGGCGCAGGCGATTAAATCCCCGTCGTTTTTCGCGCAGATTTGGACGGTTCCCTGTACCTCGCGGAAACGGGCCTTCATTTTGGGGTCGTCGTCAATGACAACCTGCATAACCGGAAAAGCGGCGTTAAAAAACAACTGCGCCGTCATTAGATCCTGGGGTGTAGCAGACAAAATATTCCTCTCCTTTGTGAGCATTTCCCAAAACCCGGTTGGTTTTAGGAAATGCTCTTGAAAAAGCGGTCTAAAGCCCGCTTTTTCCCATAAATCTCAGGTTGCTTTCCCAAAAACTGAAGTTTTGGGAAAGCCTCTTGTTTTAGGGACTACTCGTCGTTCCAGTCCTCGTCGGCTTCAAATTCCATACCCATCATTTCCCGAACCTTTTCAACGATGCCGTTGCTGTCCAGGCCGTAGTGGGCATACAGATCCTCCGCGTAGCCGATGATGGCAAATTCATCCTGGATGCCGTGTTTTTTGAATACGCAGCCCTTCCCGGATTCGGCGATGACCCCGCCTACGGCGTCCCCCAGGCCGCCCGCCACGTTATGCTCCTCCACCACCAGGATCCGCCGGGTGCCGGTTACGGCCTTCATAACGGCATCCCGGTCCAGGGGCTTGATGGTGTGCATATTGATCACCCCGACGGAGAGCTTGTCCTGCTCCTGGAGGGTTTTTGCCGCCTGGATCGCCTGGAGTACCGCGATACCGCAGCAAATAATGGTGAGGTCCGTACCCTCCCGCATCAGGGTCGCCTTCCCGATGGTAAAGGGGTAATCCTCATTTTCGTAACAGGGGGGCTCAAAGCCCCGGCCGATACGGATATACACCGGCCCGGGTATATCCAGGCACCCCCGGACCGCCCTGCTGGTCTCGATGCCGTCGGCGGGGCAGATCACGGTCATGTTGGCAATGGATCGCATCACCGCAAAATCCTCGGTGCAATGGTGGGTGGTACCGGCATGGCCGAAGGAAATGCCCCCGTGGGTGGCGATGATCTTCACTGGGAGGTTCTGGTAGGCGATGTCGGTACGGATCTGTTCCCCCGCCCGGAGACAGGCGAAGATCGCCATGGTTGAGGCAAAGGGAATAAGCCCCGCCTTGGCCAGACCTGCGGCAATGCCGAACATATTCTGCTCGGCGATACCCACGTTGAAGAACCGGTCCGGAAATGCCTTGGCAAAATGTACGATGGCGGTGGTTTGGGCCAGATCCGCGCTCAGCCCTACGATACGCTCGTCATATTTACCCATCTCCGCGAGGGTGCGGCCGTAAATTTCCCGGGCCGTCATGGTCGCCGAATCATAACAGTTCCAGGTGGTTCCGGTAACTATCGCCATGTCAGACCCCCTCCCTCATAATAGAAACCTTTGCTTTTTCACAAAGTTCCGAATCCCCGGAGGCGTAATGCCATACCACGTTGTTTTCCATAAAATCCACCCCCTTGCCCTTGACCGTGTTGGCCAAAATAAGGACCGGTTTATCCCTTGCGGCCCAAGCCCGGTCCAGGGCGGCGGCCAACTCGCCAAACTTATGGCCGTCCACCTCAATGACCTCAAGGCCGAAGGCCCGCCATTTGTCCCCAAAGGGTTCAAGGGCCATGACTTCCTCGGTCCCGCCGTCTATCATCAGGCGGTTCCGGTCCACGATGGTGATCACATTCCCCAGTTTAAAATGGGCCAGGGCCATGGCCGCTTCCCAGACGCTTCCCTCGCAGCACTCCCCGTCTCCCAGCAGGCAGACGGTCTTAAAGCTTTTTTTGAGGTACCGCGCCCCCAACCCCAACCCCACCGCCATGGAGAGCCCGTGTCCCAGGGACCCCGCGGAGGCGTCGCAGCCCACCACCTTGTTGCTGTCCGGGTGCATGGCAAATGGGGAACCGAAGTGGTTAAAAGATTTTAAGTCCTCCTCGGGGAAAAACCCCTTTTTAGCCAGTACCGGGATAAACCCCGCCGCCGCATGGCCCTTGGAGAGGATGAACCGGTCCCGGTCCGGCCATTGAGGTTCTTTAACGTTAATCCGCAGATACTTGAAATAGAGGATCGTGAGAATCTCCACAATAGAGAGGGATCCCCCCACATGAGCCCCCCCGGACCAGGCCATAACATCCACGATGGTCAGCCGTAACTCCCGGGCAAGGGTGGTAAGCTCCCGAATTTCCTCATCACTACAGGGCATATACACCTCCCATTATTTTATGATGATCCTTGGTAGTAGCCTAAAACAAAGAATAATTAAGTATGTTTCACCTTGCGAAGAATGTCAACAAAAATTTTCAATTATCCGGGTCTTTCCCAAAACCAACCACGTTTTGGGAAGGCTCACCCTTATGGCATCGCCGGGCATAAGGGGAATGGAGGAGCGCCGTCTGACACAGATCCCCTTCGCGCCGAATGAAGAACCCGGGAGCAAGCTCTAAACTTGACCTATAAAATTAGAGGGAAGTTTTATTCCGGCCGCTCCTGATGGATGAGCCCGCCTGGGAAGACGCCCGATACCGCACGCGCCAGCGTGTCGATCCCATAAACTCAGCACGGCGTGGGCCCCACTAGAGGCCCCTGTCCCCAACAACGGGGGGCCAAGCTTCAGATTGGCCCCGGGCCCGCACGATACCGCACGTGCCAGCGTGTCGATCCCATAAACTCAGCACGGCGTGGGCCCCACTAGAGGCCCCTGTCTCCAACAACGGGGGGCCAATCTTCAGATTGGCCCCGGGCCCGCCAAACAACGCACGCGCCAGCGTGTCGATCCAACAAACTCAGCACGGCGTGGGCCCCACTAGAGGCCCCTGTCCCCAACAACGGGGGGCCAATCTTCAGATTGGCCCCGGGCCCCTCGATGGAAAGGCGGGGTCAGACCCCAGAGGGCCTTTTTTTCCGATTTTTTGCTCCCCGTTAAAGCAAAATGACGAGTCAGGCCCATATACCTTGTATGAGATCATTACGCAAGCTGAAACAAGGGGTGTGGTACGAGATCCGTACCCGCGTCAACAACCGGGAACCGCTCTTCCG
>JAISOO010000154.1 GCA_031275595.1 Spirochaetaceae bacterium
CTTCATATCCCGCCGGCCAAAACCGGACAGGTCGGGAAACCCCGGATGGGCCCCCACCGCCACCCCGTAATCCCGGGCGGCCTTTACGGTCTTCGCCATAACCAGGGGGTCCCCGGCATGGAAGCCGCAGGCGATATTGGCGGAGGATATGAGGGGAATAATCTCCCCGTCCAGCCCCATGGTCCAGGGGCCGAAACTTTCACCCAGGTCGCAGTTCAAATCGATGTTTGTGATCTTCATCAGCTTTTCCATAAAGTACCGCCGGATAAACGGTCAGTTTTTAAGGGCGGTATTTTTAATATCCGTAATCAGCATATGTCCCGGCGCGTGGGTAATGGCGATCCGGGGTTTCGCGGTTTTGATCACCGATTGGGGCGTAACCCCGCAGGCCCAAAAAACCGGGGTTTCCCCGGCGCGGATGGTAACCCGGTCCCCAAAGTCGGGTTTGTTAATGTCCCGGATGCCGATAAGGGCGGGATCCCCGATATGCACCGGCGCGCCGTGGACCCGGGGCATGGAGGCGGTAATGGTCACCGCCTTTATCACCTGTTCCGGCGGGAGAGGCCTCATGCTGACCACCGTTTTCCCGTGAAAAACACCCGCGGGGATGCAGTCGATATTGGTAATATACATGGGAACGTTCCGGTTTTCCTCAATATGCCGGACCCTCACATCCGCGGCGAGGAGTTCCGATTCAAAAGAGAAGCTGCAACCGATGAGGAAACTCACGAAGTCATCCTGCCAAAAGGCGGCTATATCGGTGTACTCTCCCTCCAAAACCCCCTCCCGGTAGAGGCGGTATTTGGGAATATCCCGGGCAATATCCGCCCCGGGGGCGATCAGGGGAAGCTGCCGGCTTCCCCGGTCGCTTACCTCCAAAACCGGGCAGGATTTGGGGTTCCGCTGGGTAAAAAGCAAAAAATCGTAGGCGTACTCCGCGGGCAGCACCGCCAGGTTTGCCTGGGCATACCCCGCGCACATCCCCGAGGTTTGATTGGTATAGGCCCCTTCCCGGATCAGCTTCCTGGCTTCCCGGGGATCCATATGCACATAGTCCACAGAATTCATATATCACTCCCCTCGTTTTTTTTTCAAGTCCCTGAATTCCGCCAGCCGCCGGAAGTACATCCCCTCGGCCCGGCGGAGGGATATTTTTTTAAACCGGACCGGCATACCGGGAAGAAGCTGGGCGAGAAAAGAGAGATCCGCCCCGGCTACGGTACCGATCTTCGCGTAACCGCCGATGGTCTGCCGGTCCCGCATGAGGACCAATGGCTGCCCTGAATTGGGGATCTGCACCGCCCCGGCGGCGATACCGTCGGAGACAATGTCCGTCCCCCGCCTCGATTCCACCGGGGGGCCCGCAAGGCGGATTCCCATCCGGTCTGAGTCCGGGGACAGGGTATATACCGACGAATAAAAGGTCCGGATCCCCTCCGGGGAAAACCGGTCCTCCTGAACGCCGGGGACCACATGCAAAACCACGGGACGGGACCCCTCGTTTGGGGGAGGGCCCTCCCAAGCCCGCTTTTCCATGGCCGGCAGCGCGGAACAGGAGGCGCGGAAGGAGAGGTAGTCCCCGTTTTGCAGCTTCCGCCCCCCAAGGCCGCCGATCCCCGCCCTCAGGTTGGTGGAACGGCTCCCCAGGACCGGGGGCAGATCCAGGCCCCCGGCCACGGCCAGATAGCTCCGGCACCCCCCTCGGGCAAAGGAGGAAGACAAAACGCTCCCCGCCCCCACCGCCAGGGCCCGGTTCATAGCCGCCGGGTTTCCGTCAATCACGGGGCTTATGTCCGCCCCGGTGAGGACGATCACCGCGGGGCCGTCAAAAACCGCGGAAATACCGGCCATGGTCATTTCCAGGGCCGCCTCCCCCTCGTCGTTTCCCGCCAGGATATTGGCCAGGGAAAAGGAAAAATCGTCCATAGCCCCGGAGGGGGAAAAACCCACGGCCATAAACCCAAACCGGCCCCGGTCCTGTACCGTGGTGAGGGGGCCGGCCTGGATGATCTTCATTCCCATGGGGGCCCCTCATCCGGGGGCGGCGCATAGGCCTCCCGCCGCACCTCATAGACGCCGGTCTCAACCTGTCTCTCGATTTCCGCGTATTCCCCGGGGTCTATCGGAAAAAAAGCGATAAAATCTCCGGTCTTGTACAACACCGGTTCCTCCCGGCGGCTGTCGTAGGGTCTTACCGGGGTCCTGCCGATAAGCTGCCAGCCCCCGGGGGATGCCAGGGGATAGATGCCGGTCTGGTTCCCGCCGATTCCCACGGCGCCCCGGGGTACCAGGGTACGGGGATTTTTACGCCGGGGGGTTTCCAGCCGGGGATCAAGCCCCCCCAGGTAGGGAAAGCCCGGCAAAAAACCCAGCATAAAAATACGGTACCGGGGCGCGGTATGCCGCCGGATGATTTCCCCGGGGCTGAGGCCGGTGTGGGAAACCACTTCCCCCAGGTCCCCGGCGAATTCCCCCTCGTAACAGACGGGAATAAAAAAGAGGGTCCGGGCCGGGGCACTCCCCCCCGCGCTTTGGACGATCCGGCGCCGGAGCAGGCCCCGGAGCCTGCCGAACCGGATCCGGCGGAGATCAAAGTACACCAGAAGGGAGCTATAGGCGGGAACCGTTTCCGCGACCCCGGGAACCGGGTCTGCGGCAAGGTTTTTCGCCAGGGCGTGAACCTGGTCGTTGACCGCGGCGGAAATTACCGGGGCAAATTCCACCAATAGGGCGCTTTCGCCGCAGGGCGTAATCCGGGGGAATCCCGGGGCATAGGGGCTTTCCATGAGTTATACCGGGGGGTCAAAAAACCCGAGCTCTATGGTTTTGTCGAACCAGGTTTTACATTTTTCCGCATGGGCCCGGGCGTTGATAACACATTCGGCCATCAGGGTGATTATGGACTTACCAATGGTGCTGTTTAAACCGTCCACCGCGGGAATGGCCTCGCCGTACATATCGACAAGCCCCGCGGCCACGGCCGCAGCCAGGAGGCGGTCCTCAAGCTCCGGGGTGTGGAGGATGTCCCCCCTCCCCAGGAGGTAACCCAAGGCGGCGGTAATCCCGTAGGCGGCCCAATTGGAGACCGTGGCGGTGATCACCACCTCCGCCGCGGTTACCGCGGCAATTCCGCCCCCGCACCCGCAGGAACAGCGCCCCGGCGCCGCATAGGGAACGTAGCGGTTCAGGGTATCCCGCAGGGCGCCCATGCCGCACTCGTTCCCCAGGTCGCCGATGGCCAGGCTGGGGGTCCCCGCTTTCTGCAGGGCCGCGAAAAGGACGTCGCTTTTTGCCTCCAGTCCGCTCACATCCCGGCCCAGGGCGTTGTGGTACACCCCCCGGTCGTTCGCACCCGGGGCCTCAATGGCGATGACATAGGAGGGCTTCCCCCACGCCGAAAGTTTTTCCGCATCCCCGGCGGCCTCCCCCCTTTCCCTGGTAAAAGTATAGATCCCCGCCCCGCCGGAGGACTTTTTCAGTTCCTCCGGATCCGCTTTATAGGGAAGCCCCGCCGCTTCGAGCAGCCCCCCTATAGCCGGCGCCGCTTCTTCGGGACAGATGATCAGGGGTTTGGCGTCAAAACCCAGGACCAGGGCCCGGGCCAGGACCAGGGCGCCCGGGGGGCCGTCGGTTTCCGCCCGGTTATAGGGATGGAGTACAAAACCGGTGATAATATAGACCAAACTTCCCGGCCTTATGTGGGTAATCATGTGCCGGGCCCCATGGACGGTCAGGGGCTCACCCGCCCGTTCATAGGCCCCGTGATACAGGATGTTACACACCCCGTATCCCCGGGGATCCAGGTGCATGAGGGAGTCGAGACTTTTCCCCAAATTATATTCGGTAAGCTCCTGTTGGGTCATGGAAGGTCAAGCCTTCCAACCCGTGGCGGCGCAGAATTCCCCAAAAACTTCGTCCTGGAGTTTTTTAAGTATTTCCGGCGCCTTGCCTCCCGCCGGCTTACCGTCGACGGCCTCAGCGCTGAGCCCCATGGTACTGGTACTGGAAACAAGGATCTCGTCGGCGTTGAACAGTTCCTCCAGGGTAAAGGGCCGCTCCTCCACCGGCACCCCCAGCTTTTTACAGGCGGTGAGCAGATGGGAACGGGCAATACCCCGGAGGATCAGGTTGTCCGCAGGATGGGTGATAAAGGCCCCCTCCTTCAAAATATGCACGTTACTGTGGGCGCCCTCGGTTACCATTTCCCCCCGGTGAAACACCGCCTCTCTGCAGCCCCGCTCCTTGGCCCGCTGGGCGGCCAGTACGTTGGGTATTAAGTTGAGGGTTTTGATATTACAATGGAGAAAACGGGTGTCTTCCCAGGTGATCACCTTGATTTTCCGGTATATATCGGGAAGGGAAATTGGTTTGAAGGTGATCAACAGGTTCGCCGTCCCCGATGGAAAGGTATGATCCCGCCGGGAAGTCCCCCGGGTCCACTGCCAGTAGGCCAGGAGGGGATGATTATCCACCTTTTGAACCAGATCGAGGAGCAGCGTTTTAAGCTCCTCCTTTGAACAGGAAGGCTGAATCTCCAACAGCCCGGCGCTGGTAAAAAAACGGTCGATATGTTCATCCTGGGTAAAAATGACCCGGTTGACGCACACCGCCGCATCGTATACCCCATCGCCAAAATAGATACCCCGATCGTTCATCGGCACGGTCATATCATCCAGGGGACCCCATTTTCCGTTGTAATATCCTAGAGCATCCATAAAAAACACCTCCGACAAAACCAGGGTAATAAATTTGAAAAAAAAAGTATAGCCGGAATACGAAAAAAGCATTGGTTTTTAAAAATGATTTCTTGACAAATTTTTTATGTCGTGTTTACGTAAATGAGCGATTTTGCAATCGCTCAACAAGCAAAAAGGAGACATGTGTATGGGTACCTTAGTGCAAGCGGACGATGCCTGGGTTTTATGGGCAATATTATTTCTCTTTGCTACCATCTCGATTTTTCTGGAACAACGGTATAAATGGGCTGAAAAATTATCCGGCCCGGTTATAGGCCTTATTCTGGCGATTTTAGCGGTTAATTTTCGGATTATTCCTACCGCATCGGGGGTTTATGATACGGTATGGGATTATTTTATTCCCCTTTCGGTGGCGATGCTGCTCTTCCGGGCAAATGTTAAAAGCATCATCAAAGATACGGGAAAGATGTTTTTATGTTTTAATATCAGCGCCATAGGGACCCTGATCGGGGTCATTATCGCCTTTTTCCTGTTCAAGAATTTTATTCCCGAGCTGGATAAAATGGCGGGGATCCTCACCGGTTCCTATATCGGCGGCGGGGTAAACCTTTTTGCCGTGGCGAGTTCTACCCAGATCTCCGAGACCATGCTCAGCGCCGAGGTTATTGCGGATAATTTCGTGATGGCCCTCGTTATCTTTGTTTTGTTGTGGATTCCCAGCAGCACGTTCTTCAAAAAACGGTATCCCCATCCCTTCCAGACCCAATTTGAGGCGCGGGGCAAGGATGATAAGGCAAAAACCATGTCGGCGGCTTTCTGGGGCAGAAAGGATATTTCCCTGCTGGATATCGCCATCACCGTGGCAACCGCCTTTGTGATTGTGACGGCGGCGATCAAAATCGCCGCCGGTCTCAAGGGGGCGCTGACCCCCGGGGAAGGAGCGGGTTTCTGGGCAGGACTTCCCGCCCTGATTTTGGGTAACCAATACGTGATGCTCACCGTGGTAGCGGTACTGGCCACTTCCCTTTTCCCCAAATTTTTTGAGAACCTCAAGGGCGCCCAGGAAATCGGCACCTATCTTATCTATGTGTTCTTCGTGGTCATCGGGTGTCCCGCGGACCTCAAGGATGTTATCTTTAACGCGCCGCTGCTCTTTGTCTTCTGCGGTTTGATCGCCTTTATTAACATCGGCTGGACCCTCTGCATCGGAAAATTGTTCAAGCAGAATATCGAGGAATTAACCATCGCCTCCAACGCCAATATCGGGGGGCCCTCCACCGCGGCGGCCATGGCGGTAGCCAAGGGTTACGATATGCTGGTGGTTTCAGCCATTCTGGTCGGCCTCTGGGGTTACATCATCGGTACGCCCCTGGGTCTTATTATTTCCCGGTGGTTCAATACCTTTATGCCATAAGCTCAGGGGTAATCCGGCGGTCAATCAGCTGACATACGGACGGCCTCTCCGCCGCCCGTATGTCATCAGGGGGCGTAAAAATGAATATCAGTACCAGCGGTATCCCCAAAGGGGGGCTTCCCGAAGGATTTGTTTATATCGACGATTTGATCGAGGATTGTATCATCGATCAAAAGTATTGGGGTACGGATAATTTCGTGGGCTGCCGGATAGACGGGTATGAGCGCCCCCTGGTGGTCATGACCATCGAAGCCGCCCGGGGCGCGGTAAAAGCCGCGGACATTCTACGGGAACAGGGGTTTATCGTTAAATTTTTCGACGCCTACCGTCCCCAGCGGGCGGTGAATCACTTTATGCGCTGGGGCGCGGATCCTCAGGATATACGCCGAAAACCCATACACTACCCTTATGTCGATAAAGTCCGGGTCTTTGAACTGGGATATGTGGCGGAAAAATCCGCCCATACCCGGGGTACCGCGGTGGATCTCACCCTGGTTGATAAACAGACCTATCAGGAACTAGACATGGGAACGATCTTTGATTTTATGGATCCCCGTTCCCACGCGGTAACCCAGGGGCTCAGCCCCCACCAGGAACAGAACCGCGCTATGCTGCGGGAAGCCATGGAACGGTCCGGTTTTATGCAATATCCCTACGAATGGTGGCATTATAACCTCGTCCGGGAGCCCTATCCCGATACCTATTTTGATTTTCCCATCCGCTAAAGGGGGATCTCCGCTCAACACGGTTTTTTCGGACTCCGGGAAAGAGGTCAGGAATGAGCCTCCGTCCAAGCGGATTCCGGGGACTGATGAAGACCAATAATCTTGTATTGCCCGGCCCTTGCCGGAGGCTTTTGGAATACCCCTTTTTATTTGACAGCGGTAATTTTTGCTTTTATAATAAAGTAAGAAAATCTCTGAAACTTCAGTTTTCAGAAGTTTTCTTACCTTACGGAGAAAGTCGCTTTATCCCAGAGGCTTTTCCAAAACTCCCGTTTTTGGGAAAGCGACCCTAGATTTATATGAAAAAGCGGGCCGCGGACCGCTTTTTCGGAAGCGTTTTTCCAAACCAACCGGGCTTTGGGAAATGCTCCGTAATTTTTCATATTGCAATGAAGGGAGCTTGTTCCAAAAACTAAAGTTTTGGAACAGTCCCAAGGGGCGATTTTTTGTCGGGGAACCTCCGGAAATCCAACCGGGGTTTCCATGGGGCGGAATGGCGATATTTTTAGCGGAAGTTGCCCGGAAACTGCGGTTTCCGAACAACTCCAGCATATTTATTGGAGGTAACTATGGACGGAAAGAGCTCGGCAAAAAAATGGTATAGTTGGTACTTTGACTTCAACCTATTGTACCGGATTTTGATTGGACTGGTGTTGGGCATTATCCTGGGGCTGGTATTTAAGGAAAAAATCCTGTGGATACAGCCCCTGGGGGACCTTTTCGTGCGGCTGCTCAAGATGATTATGATGCCCATCATTGTGTCTACCCTGATTGTCGGCGCCTCGTCGGTCAGTCCGGCCAACCTTGGCAAGGTGGGTATCCGGGTCATCATTTTCTATCTGGTGACATCGGCGGTGGCCGTGATCATCGGTCTGGTGATGGGGGCTCTGTTCCATCCCTCCGCGGAACTTGCCAATGTGGCGGATGCCGCGGCCAGGGATGTGACGGCGCCCAAGCTGGCGGAGATCCTGCTGGCCATTGTTCCCACCAGCATCATGCAGGCCATCGTCAACGAGACGGTACTGGCGGTGATCTTCGCGGCGCTGCTCATCGGTATTGCCATCTCCTACCTCCGCATCTCCGGGGACGAACGCAAGCAAAAGATCGCCTCAATTTTGTATAACTTCTTTGACGGTATCGCCGAGGTGATGATGTTGATCATCAAGGGCATTATGCAATACGCCCCCATCGGCGTCTTATCCCTCGTGGCGGTGGTTTTTGCCACTAACGGTCCCAAAGTGGTGGGCAGCCTGGGCATTGTAGCCGCGGCCTGTTTTGCCGGTTATGCGCTGCACGTAATCCTCGTATACGGCGGCTTGATAAAATTTTACGCCAAACTGCCCCTTAAACGATACTTCCAGGATGCCAAGGACCCCTTCATCACGGCCTTTGTTACCCGCAGTTCCAACGGGACCCTGCCGGTAACCATGGAGGCGGCGGAGAATCTCGGGGTCCCCAAGGACATCTATTCCTTCTCCCTCCCCCTGGGCGCCACGGTTAATATGGACGGCACGGCCATCTACCAGGGGGTCTGCGCCACCTTTATCGCCCTCTCGGTCTGGGGTCACGGTTTTTCCCTTTCTCAGATGGGCATCATCGTGGTTACCGCCACCCTGGCCAGTATCGGTACCGCCGGGGTCCCCGGCGCGGGGGCTATCATGCTGCTCCTCGTCCTCGACTCGGTGAACCTGCCCGTCACCGCGGGCAGCGTCGTCGCCGGCGCCTACGCGATGATCCTCGGTATCGACGCCCTGCTTGACATGGGCCGTACCGCCCTGAATGTTACCGGCGACCTGGCCTGTACCACCATCGTCGCGAGAAAAATGAAGGAGATGGATCTGAATAAATGGGATTGACCCGCTGGTTTGCCGCGCCGGCGCAAAACCGGCCCTTCGCGGCGGTACACGGAGTCCCTTGCAAAACCCAGGGGGGTTTTGCAAGGGCTTTGGAAGGAACGGGGGGTCCCGCATGAAGCCGGGCGTTCCCCTATGGAGAAAATTATCGCACTAATCGTTTTATTACAACGAATAAGCGGTTTTTGCCGGGGAAGTTCTGAAAACCCACGGGAGGTTTCCGGAGCTTCCCCGCAATTTAAGGCTGCTTGACAAGCAAAATTTGTCTTGCAGCCCCAGGAGTAAAAAATATGGAACATGAATTAGCCCAGGAATTAAACAAGACGCTGGAGGGCACCACCCCCGGCACCCTGCTTTCCGCTATGGGAAGACGGCTTTATTTCCCGAAAGGGATAATCGCCCAGGGCGCCGAGGCAAAGCAGTTCAGCAGTTTAGCGGACGGCACCTTGGGTATCGCGGTCAAACAAAAAACGCCCCTTATGCTGTCGGCGTTGGGGAAGCAGCTGCCCGGAATGAGGGCCGGTGAAATTGTTTCCTATGCGCCCACGGCGGGGCTCCCGGTCCTGCGGGATATTTGGGCCGCTGAAATACGGCGAAAAAATCCTGCCCTGAAAAATTCCGCTTTTTCTTTGCCGGTGGTAACCACCGGATTAACGGCAGGGGTAAGCGTCCTGTGCGATCTGTTTTTAGATGAAGGCCAAACCCTTATGGCAGCAAATCCTTCCTGGGATAATTATGTACTGATGGCGGAGGCCCGGCGCGGCGCCCGCCTGCGGCCGGTGGATATGTTCAGCGAGACCGGCATAGATCTGCCCGCCCTCAGGGCCGCGTTATCCGGGGAAGCGCAAAAAACAGGTTTCCTCCGTATTATTTTAAATTTTCCCCATAATCCCACCGGATATTCCCCCACCGTGGGGGAAGCCAAAGAAATTTGTGCAATCATCCGGGATACCGCGGAAAAGGGCGCCAAGGTGCTGGTCATTTGCGATGACGCCTACTTTGGCCTGCGTTTTGAGGAGGATGTTGAGCCCCAGTCCCTGTTCGCCTATCTGGCGGATATCCATGAAAACGTACTGGCCGCGAAGGTCGACGGCGCCACCAAAGAAGATTTTGCCTGGGGGATGCGCTGCGGATTTGTTACCTTTGCGGGTAAAAACCTATCCGGCGCCCATTACGACGCCCTCATAAAAAAAACCATGGCGGTTATCCGTTCCACTATTTCCTGCTCGTCCACGGTGGTCCAAAATCTGCTGCAAAAAACGTACTCCTCCCCGGGAGACGGGCCGCAAAAAGAAAAGGACCGCTACCGCGATATTATAGCAGCCCGCTACAGGAAGGTGCGGGCCTTGGTAGCGGCAAAAAAAAATCACCCCCTGCTGAAACCCATGCCTTTTAATTCCGGCTATTTCATGAGTTTTAACTGTAAAAATATTGACGCGGAATCCTTACGGCAGAAATTACTGCACGGTTACGGAGTGGGAACCATCGCGATAGACGAAGGCACTTTACGGGTCGCTTTTTCCGCTCTTGATGACGAATGTATCAATGAGGTATACGCCGCTATTTACCGGGCGGCCGAAGAACTGGCGGGATGATCAGCGGACAAATTTTCGCGGAGGCGGGGCCTCTCCCGAAACCGAAGCCGCGGGAAGCCCCGGGGTAAAAAAACAGCATGCACATCCCCAAAAACCGGCGGCTTTGGGAAAGGGGCCGCTCCCCTTTCCCGCTTAAATTGAAAGGTACTGTTTCAAAACCACGGCCCTGCCGGACCGGCGGTTTTGAAACAACCTCACCTATATCTTAAGGAGAAATATATGGCAAGGAATTACAATCCTTATGACAACATGCTCCAGGTTCTGGAAATGGCGGCTCAAAAACTTGGCTTAACCCGGAATGAATACGAAGCGATAAAATATCCCGAACGGGAATTAAAGGTTTCGATTCCGGTCAAAATGGATAACGGCGACATCAGGGTTTTTGAAGGGTACCGGGTACAGCATTCGAGCAGCCGGGGGCCCTGCAAGGGCGGTATCCGCTACCACGAGGAAGTGGATATCGACGAAGTAAAAGCCCTGGCGGCGTGGATGACCTTTAAATGCGCGGTGGTAAATCTGCCCTATGGCGGCGCCAAAGGCGCGGTTAAGGTGGATCCCCAAAAGCTTTCCCGGGGAGAGCTGGAACGGCTGACCCGGCGTTTTACCACGTCGATCCTGCCGATCATCGGCCCGGAAAAGGATATCCCCGCGCCGGATGTGAATACCGACGCGGAGATCATGGGCTGGATCATGGATACCTATAGTATGCTGCACGGCTACGCCGTCCCCGGCGTGGTTACCGGTAAGTCCATCGATATCGGCGGCTCCCTGGGACGGGCGGAAGCGACGGGCCGGGGGGTGAGCATCGTAACCGGGGAACTCCTGAAACACTTCAAGGTGCCTGAAAAGGATACCCGGGTCGCGATACAGGGCATGGGGAACGTTGGCGGGGTTACGGCACGGCTGCTCTATGAACAGGGCTATAGGATCGTCGGGGTCAGCGACGTATCCGGCGGCGTTTACCATGCCGGGGGGCTGGACATTCCCGGCATTCAGGCTTACCTGGCGGCCCACCAAAAAACGCTGGAAGGGTACGGCGCCCCGGGGGTCAAAAAAATCTCCAACCAGGAACTGCTCACCGCCGACTGCGATGTATTGATCCCCTGCGCCCTGCAAAATCAAATCACCGAGGCCGTCGCCGGTTCGGTAAAGGCCAAATACATCGTGGAGGGGGCCAACGGGCCTACCTCCGTGGAGGCGGACGCAATCCTCAACAAAAAAGGGGTCATCATCCTGCCGGACATCCTCTCCAACGCCGGGGGGGTCATCGTATCCTATTTTGAGTGGGTGCAGAACATCCAGGAACTCACCTGGGAAGAAACCCAGATCAACGACACCTTGCGGAAGATCCTGATCCGCAGTTTCGGCCAGGTCCTGGACATCGTACAGGAACACCAGGTAACCTTCCGCATCGCCGCCTATATGCTGGCTATTTCCAAGCTGGCCAAGGCAAAGAAGATCCGGGGGGTGTTCCCCTAAGGTTTCGGCCGGGATTTTGCCTTTCAGGCGAAATCCCGGCCGGAAAGGCAAAAAGCGGGCGCGGCTTCGCGGGGGAAGATGCCGAGAACGGGGGGGCGCTGCCCGGCGAGGGCCGGGACGGCGCCCGGTACCGGTCTAATACCCCCGCGCCCTCCGCGCCGCATCAGGATTGCTCCCGGCAGACTTCCCGGCTGCCATAACCGATGGGGCTGGGCCAGGTCAGGAAACGGACGGGGGAGGTTCATTGTCTGTTCCATTCCGGCTGTACATCTTCAATAATACCGGTTTCAAGTCCCCTGGCAAGGTTTACTCTAAAACCGCCGTATGAGAACAGACCGGAATCAGCAAACGCATAGATTTCAACAGATTTCCCCGCCTCAATTTCTCTTTTGATTTTGGCGTTATTATTAATGTTCGTGCTTTGTGTTACCCTTTTCATTTTATTAATCCTGCATTCCAGAGCGCAATAACAACATCCATTTCACCTTGATCGCTTCCTGCATCTTTTTCAATGCTGTTCCATAAAGCGGAAGAAGAAAGGGCAAGCGCCGGATTTTTTCGTAATGCTTCCAGCGCCCGGAGCGCGTAAGTTTTGTTTTTAACTGATTTTGTATATTCGCCGGGAGGAATACCGGAAACGAGACCTTCTTCGCAAAGCCCAAGAAAGGCGCTTTTGGGGCAGCCTTTTTTCTGTGATGATGGCGATTCCGTAAAGTCTTTTATTGCCCTTTGCCATGCCGCTGCCGGGTCTTTTGTAACCGCATTTTTATAAAGTTCAACAGCTTTTAGAGCCGTTTTGCCAAATACTCCCATGTTTTGCCCTCTTTTAAAAGTTCTTTCCCCCTGCGGGGCGGTCTAATACCCCCGCGCCTCCCGCGCCATTTCAAGATAAGCCTCGGCGAAGCCATAATTGGGGTTTATCCGCAGGGCGGCGGTGTAGTCCTCTATCGCCCGGTCGTACATCCTTTTGTAGTAATACGCACGGCCCCGGTTGCTATAGGCGGCGGCATAATTGGGGTCAATCCGCAGGGCCGCGTTGAAGTCCTCTATCGCCCGG
>JAISOO010000162.1 GCA_031275595.1 Spirochaetaceae bacterium
CATTTGAACGAAAAAATGGCCTGGGCAGAACATCAAAAAGCGGCCCGCCCAAAAATCGCACGCGAAACATTGAGCGTGTTTTGGGAACACCGGTAACAAGGCGGGACCCCAAAAAAGGTAAACCCATAAGAAAAATGTAATAGGTCCCGCTTGCCCCTACGGGGCTTCGGTCAAGTGTCCGCTTTCAGACAACCCGCCTAAAAACGGCACGCGAAATATTGAGCGTGTATTAGAATACCGGTAACATGGCGTGGGCCCCGGAAAAGGTAAAACTCATAGGGAAAAGGCAACAGGGCCCGCCCAGGCCGTCCCATCTTTCTCCAATCGTGGAATTACCGGCCTTCCCTTACACAGGGGAAGAGGGGATTCCCCGCATCAGTGTTTCCTCCAGACCTTGGTCTGATGCCACCCCACCAGGTTTTTCTCCACCGTACCGGTGCCTTTCTCCAGGGTATCCCGGATACATACCAAGATACTGCCTGGCCTTTCCTTATATGGGGGAAGAGGCGGCTCCCCACAATGTATATACTTCACACTCTTCCCCTTCCTTTTTCGACTTTGTGACTGATCCCTCGAAAGAGTCCCTAATCAGGCGATCCTGACTACCTAAGTATCGCCTATTTTTCTTGTCTGGTCAAGTTCCCGATTGCGCCACGTTAAATCCAACCATAAGGGGGCCTACGTTCCCGGAAAGGGCCGGACCGAGTAAGACCCAAGGGCGTAAGGCCGCGGGCTTTTTCCTGTACTGTCTTACTTTCTCCCTTCTCCACGCCTTCTTGCGCCCCCCAATCTTCACGCTCTTTTCACTTCACTCTCAACTCTTCCCCCTTCACCCTTCACCCTCCCCCCCTTGACCCGAACCCCGGAGAGCCGTAGATTTTTAATAATGAAAAACTATTGGCCTTTAAGAATATCGCTTTTTGTATACGATCTTATCCGTCTTATATTGATGATAAGTTTACTCTCCTTTTTTGGCCTTTCCCCGGAGGGGGGAGCAGGCGGGGTTTTCCCCTATCTGGCGTATGCGGTGCCCCAGGCCTTGTTTCCCTTGATGACCCTCTTTATATGGCTCCGGTATCCGGCTTATGAATCCTATATATTTTTATATATTGCGGGAAAGACCATCGGCATTGTATCGGTTTTTGCGTGGATTGTTTCTTCATTTCAAAATATACTGATATCCATAGCCGCAAATACGGGGGGAACCCCGGTAATTCTGGGGAGCGCCCTGCTTCTGGCAGCCACGGACGCCCTTTCTATATGGGGCGGGGCGGTGCTTAAAAAGAAGCTCTCCCGGACAAGGCTTCCGGCGGTGGCGGCAGATCAGGATGCCCCGGAAGGAGGAGGTATATGATGCATATAATTCCTATCGCAAGCGGAAAAGGCGGGGTCGGGAAGTCCCTGATCGCCGCAAATCTGGCGGTGGCCTTTGCACAAACCGGCCGCCGGGTAATTCTGGTAGATCTGGATCTGGGGGCGTCGAATCTGCACCTGGTAATCGGCCACCAGGCGCCCCAGACCGGCATTGGGACCTTTTTGAACGACACCCGTTCAGATTTCTCCAAACTGATAGTCGATACCGATGTACCGGGGCTCCGGTTTATTCCCGGCGATACGGAGATCCCCGGAACCGCAAACCTCAAAATTTTCCAGCGCCAGACCCTGGCCCGGCGGCTTTTGGCCCTGGATACGGATATCCTGGTCCTGGACCTGGGCGCGGGGACCCATCAATCCATCCTGGATTTTTTCCTCCTTTCCGGCCAGGGAATTATCGTCACCGCCCCCGCGGTAACCGCCACGCTGAATGCCTATGTGTTTCTTAAAAACGCGGTCTTCCGTCTGA
Organism: Spirochaetaceae bacterium; assembly: GCA_031275595.1. The sequence goes on from JAISOO010000162.1 coordinate 1,844, forward strand.
TGTATACCTCCTTTTCCAAGGGGACCAGGGCCTATGATTTTCTGGAACAGCTTAGGAAAAGCGGCTCAGGGCTGCAACGGCTCTATATCCCCAAGATGCTCCAGGAAATACAGCGGATCGACAGGGCTTCCTATGAAAAATTCAAGAACCATATTGACCATTTTCATCCCCGGCTTATCATGAACATGATCGAGGACCCCAAGGATGCGGATGTGGCCATGAAGATCCGCCGTTCCTGTGAGGTCTATCTTGATCTTAAAATAGAACACCTGGGGGTAATATACCGGGATTCTATTCAGGATACGGCCCTGGCCTCCCGCCTGCCGGTGGTTCTCTATAAACCCCAATCCATACTTTCCCAGGCGATCTTTCGGATTGCGGATAAGGCGCTCCAATTTGAGGAAGACAATTTTGTGCCCAACGATCAGGAAATTGATGAAAGTTTCCGGGAAGCCACCGTAGAGGCGGAAGTTGATTTCGAGAGTAAAATGGAATATGTGGAGGAATTGCTGCATTCCGGGGCATTGAGCCAGGGGGATCTTATTGAGACCGTAAAATCCCAACAGCTGGAGATCTCAAAACTCAAAAAAGAGAATGTCTTCCTAAAAACAAAACTATCCAAGGCTATGGCGCAGGGTTTTAAACCATAAGAGGGTTTTAAAATATGGCAAATATCATCGCTAAGGGAACGGCTTCTATCGTCATTAATGCCCAGGAAACCGAGGCGAAGCTGGTCTTTGCCCCGGATCCTGAGGGCCTGGGCTGGGATATCGACGCCCTGCTTAAACTGATTGGGGAACAACGCCTCTCTCCCCTGCCCCAGCCTAAAACCCTGGAGCCCTTCCTGCAAAAGGCCGCCAAGGCTAAAACCAAGGAACCGGTGGAATCGGTAATTTTTGAGGGGGTTCCGCCGGAAGCGGCCCTGCCGGAACAGATTACCTGGGAAGCCCTGCCGGTCCCCGCCGATGTGGCCCCCCATGCGGAGGCTCTCCTTGCCAAGGCGCCGGCGCCGGAATTGTATCAAACCAGGATCGAAAAGATCAAACACGAACAGGTGGTTAAAAAACCCGCAAAGCTGCCCTTTATGCCCCCAAAAGAAGAGGTGGTGCTTACCTGGGACAAAAAAGAAACCCGGGAGGCGGTGACGGTTAATCCCGGGATCAAAGAAACCAAATATGCCGAAAAGGGCAAGAAGCTGGGGACTTTTATCCCGGCAAAACCGGGGAAGCCGGGAAAAAATGTCTTTGGAAGGCCCGTTCCGCCGCCGGTTCTCCAGGACGGCGCGTTCCACCTGGGGGCCGGACTGGTCCGGGAGAAAAATGAAATCCGCTCCCTGTATTCGGGGGTCCTCCGGATCGGGGAAAATTGGGCCGATCTAATCCCCCTGGCCAAACCGGTCTGGAGCGTCGCCCCGGGTTCCGACGGGGTTACCCTCTTTTTAAAATTCGAACCCGGGGACCGGGTGTTTCCCCCGCCCAGGGCCTCCGATATTCTTACCGCCGCCATTAAACAAGGGGCGGATGAGTCCCATCTGGTGCCCCTGGCGGAGGTGGAGAAGGCCCTGCAGGGGGCGCTTAAAACGGGGGAAGAGATAGGGGCCTTCGCCCTCTTCCGGGTACAAGAAGCTGTCGCCCGGGTCGAAATTAGCCCGGACAAGCTGCGGGCGGAACTCTACCTCCGTAAGGGCATCGCCGGGGCGCGGCCCCTGGAAATGAAGGCCGTAAGCCAGGCTATCCGGGATTCCAAGGTACAGGGCTTTGACGCGGAAGCGCTTAAGGCCGCGGTCCGCGCCTTTGTTACCGGCCAGGAGATCGAGTTGCGGTATACCCTGGTTGAGGGGAAGGCCTCAACCAGGGGGAAGGATAAGGAGCTTGAGCTTCTGGCGGCCCTGCTTCCCGAGGAGGAAAAAACGGTCCTTATGGAACGCCTTAAAGCCCATTACCAGGCCCAGCCCCTCCTTAATACCCAGGAGGGTTTTCCCCTTTCGGAGGTGACCGGCCTGGCCTATGTGGAAAAGGGCGCCAAGGTTGCCGGAATTACAAAAACGCCGGAAGGTGAAGCGGGAAAGGACGTTTTCGGCGCCACGCTGCCGGGGCTGCCGGGGAATGATCCTGAACTGAGGCTTTTCCGGGGCCTCCATCAGCATGGTTCGGATATAGGGGCCGATCAGTCCGGCCTGCTTCTGATAAAGGGATCGGCAAGGGTTTTCTGGGCCCAGCTTATCGATTACCGGGATTCAACGGTGAAGGTCCATCTCTCCCCCAACGGCATGGAAGCCTCGGCGGACATCCTCAGGGAACTGGGCCCGGGGCTGCCCCTAAAACAGGAAAATATTCTAAAGGCCCTGACCGATGCGGGGGTTACCCGGGGGATTGACCGGAAGGCCCTGGAGAATGCCTTTGCCCGGGCCCTGGGTGAAGGATCCTGTACCGGCCAGATCCTTGCCCGGGGGGAGCCCCCTGTGCCGGCGGGGGGGACCTCGATAAAATGGCTGGTCCCTATTACAGAAACCCAGGGAACCGGGGGGAAACCCGGCGAGGCCGGGGGCGTCCCTAAACAGACCCTTTCGGTTACCCAGGGTACGGTGCTGGCGGAAGTCTGCCAGGCAGGGGCGGAAGGCAGGGCCGGGTTTGATGTTACCGGAAAAACGCTGCCCCCGGAGCAGGGGGTATCCCTAAGCGTACATTACGACGACTCGATTAAGGCGGCCGCTATTGAAGGGGGGGAACGTCTTATAGCGGCCCGTTCAGGAGAATTGAGCTTTAATGGCAAGGACCTGCGGATCAGCGCCTTCCATGGAATCCGGGGCGACGTGGGCCCCGCCACGGGGAACATCAACTTTCCCGGGGAGATCCGGATCACCGGGAATGTGAATCCGGGGTTTACCGTCATGGGCGGGAAGGATGTACTCATCGGCGGCAGCGTGGAAGCGGCCTTGATATCCGCCGGGGGCAAGGTGGTAATTAGCCAGAGGGTGACCGGCGGCGGCAAAGGGGCGATCCGGGCCCGGAACACCATAGAGGCCTCCTTCGTGGAACAGGCGACCCTTTTAGCGGTGGAGGATATCCGGGTAAAAAACAGTTGTGTGTCCTGTAATATCAAAACCAACGGCTTACTGTGGCTTGCCGAAGAAAGCGGGATCCTGGTGGGCGGGGTATGCAAGGCCCGGCATGGGATAAACGCCGCCAATATCGGTTCGGAACAGAGGAAGCAGACCGAAATATCCTTTGGCCAGGATTACCTGGTAAAGGATCAAATAGAAGTTATCGAAGGGGAACTTGAGAAAATCAAACTCAAACTTTCCCAGGTTGAGCAAAAAATAACGGAGGCGGCTCAAACACCGGCGGCGCTAAACGCGGCCCGGGCGGAAAAGGTACGGCTCATGCGGCTCCTGGAGCAGAACAACCTTAAAATATTTACCCTGCGGGAAAAATTCGAGGAACACCAGCCCTCGGAGGTTCGGGTCCGGGGCACCATTTATCCGGGGGTGGTCATGGAAAGCCATGACCGGTATTATGAGATAACCCGGAAACGGAGCCAGGTGATCTTCTATTTTGACCGGGAATCGGGCCGGATTCAAGAAAAGGGATTAGAGACTCCATAGATTAAACATTCCGGTTTCCCTGTGAACAAGAACAATTTTATTGTGAGGTCCGCATGTTATTAACCGTTCAGTTTCCTTCCTGGCTCTCCCCGGAAATAATCCCCGGCCTTCCCTTTCGCTGGTACGGGCTCATGTATATTGTCGCCTTTGGCATAGCCTTTTTGCTGTACCGCAGACAGGTGCGGGAACGGCGCTTCCCCATGAGTGAGGATGAACTGTCGGGGCTTTTTTTCTGGGGGATCCTGGCCCTGCTGCTGGGGGCCCGGATATTCGCCACCATCGTATACGAAACCAGTGATATATACCGCCGCCAGCCCTGGCTGGTTCTTTGGCCCTTCCGGAACGGCCGGTTTGTGGGACTACAGGGCATGAGTTACCACGGAGGATTTATCGGGGGCATTGTGGCGATCATCGTCTATTCGGGGCTAAAACGTTTTGATTACCGGGAGATTGGGGATATGTTTGCCGCCAGTATTCCCCTGGGTTATACCTTTGGACGGCTGGGTAATTTTATCAACGGGGAGCTTTTTGGCCGGATAAGCACCGGCCCTCTGGGGATGATCTTTCCCCAGGCTCCTTCTTTTTCGGCTCAATATGAATGGGTCCGGGAGGCGGCGGAAAAAACGGGGATCCCCATCCCCGATCCCTCCGCGCTGATAAACCTGCCCCGCCATCCCTCCCAGCTCTACGAGGCCCTCTTTGAGGGGGTAATTTTATGGCTTATCATCTGGCTCCTGCGGAACAGAAAACCCTTTAAGGGTTTTTTAGTCGGCCTCTATTTTATGGGATACGGCCTTTTCCGTTTCGTGATTGAATATTTCAGGGAGCCCGATGAGGACCTGGGGTATCGTATCGAGCTGGTACAAAACGAGCTGCCCCTGGCTCTGGCCCATCCCCCCTTGAGCTTTTCCACGGGACAGATCCTGTCATTTATCATGATCATCGCCGGGGCCTTCTGGCTTATCGCCGCCTCCCGCCTGCCGGATCGGGAACCGGTGCGGGTATACCCGGAACCGGCTAAGGCCGGCGTCATGACCGCGGCCAAGGCCGGTGAGAAGGAAGCGGCCCGGAAGAAAAGGCGGAAACTCCGGAAAAAATTACGGTAGAAGGGCCGCCTGCCAGGTTATAAGGATGTATGAGGATGTGCTTATGGAAAAACTCGAGACCCTAAAGTACTACAACGAAATTCTCCTAAACACCTCGCTGTATAAGTATCTGGCTATAATTAATGAAGCGAATATTTCAGAAATAATACTGGGGGTGGTTTATGATAATTTTATTGATAATACCACGAATTTTCTAAAGAATACCGGCGAAAGGGCAATCGATACATACAAAAACGAGATGCGCCAGCCCTATCAAAAATACGTGGAAAAAATATTACGCAACGGCTGGAGGGGAATAAAAAACAACCTGTTGGTATCGTCATTTACGACCTTTGAATTTTTCCTTAATCACATAGTAACCGTGTATTGTAAATGCTTTTCCAAACTGTATTCCGATGAGTCCGTTAAAATATCCTTTTCTATTATTAAAGATTTTAGTACGGAAGAAGAGATCCGGGACTATTTTATTAAAACACACCTCGAAACTTTTTCGGCCTTCCCGTTTAACGAAAAGATACATTATATAAAAAAGACCCTGAAATTACGCGAGGATGATATTTGGCTCCTCAACGGAAAAGAATATATCCACGACATTAATATAATAAAAAACAAGATAGTACATTCCGAAGAGATCTCGGAAATTTTCGACGATGAATTTTACATGTATATCAATTACCTCTGTTCCATCATATTCAGGCTCTCCGTATATTCCCAGATTAAATACGGCATAGAATTTGAATGGATAAATAATACCAACCTTCATTTCAGGATTGCGGACAAAAGGGATGGGTAAATATTCGGGCAGTAAATACCAGGGCAAAGCCTTTACTCTTTATCTGGGATTCTCTAAATGAAAACACCGGTACG
>JAISOO010000012.1 GCA_031275595.1 Spirochaetaceae bacterium
CCTCGTTGGTTAATTCGGAGGTATTGTAAAAATACCGGTTCGGAATGGGCCTCATGATGCTGGCCTCGGAAAAACGGTACAGGTTGTAGGTTTGGGTTTGATCACTGTTTAGTGTCAAACGGGGATACTGTCCGGGTATGTCGGCAAAATCAAGCTCCACCGTATCGCCCCCGGTGATGTTTAAAAGACTTTCTATACCGATCCTTTCCAGGGCAAGGGTATAATAGTTCCGGCCGGAAAAGGCGGAGCCGATTGTGGTGGTAATTCTGGTGTCATCGCTGTCGGTATATCGCTGGAGGGTCAAATAATCGGTGTTTAAGTCGTTATTTATCCTGCTTAGATCAGCCAGCGATACACTTCCAGGTATGTCGATATCACTTATATAGATGCGGTAATATAACGTAAAACTCCTAAAATAGTTAAAATACGAGGGGTCGACCAGCGGAAGGTCAATGGCCGCTCCGGAGCCTGCCGGCCAGAGATTGACATTCCCCGCCGGAACAGGGGGGAGATAGGGATAATTATCAATACCGCATGAAACCAGGCTTATGAGGATGCATAAGGATACAACAAGCCCGGGAAGACGAAGGGAGATATTTTTTACATTCATTTTTTTTATGGCCATTTTTCATTACGACTCAGATCCGGCGTTAAGGGTGATAAGACGGTTCCGGGCCAGGTTAATCCAGGTTGAGGCGGAGGGCCATTTTTCCCCGATCCCGCGGTAGGCGTCGATGGCCGCCTGATTATTCCCCTGCTCTTCATAGAGCCGTCCCACCGCGAATTGAGAACGGGGGGCCGCGGGAAAATTTTCCGCATAGGAAGCGCTTTCGCTATACAGGCTGATAGCCTGATCCAGGTTCCCCTGCTCTTCCGCGGCCACCGCGGCATTGAACAGGGCCGCCGGCGCCAGATAGGTCTTGGCCGCCGTTCTGGCGGCGCTGGTCCAGGCCTTTTCCGCCTGGGCCCAGTCCTTCTTTTCCGCATAGATGGACCCCAGCAGGGAATATGCCCGGGCGCCGGCATAGGCGGAATTACTTTCCGCAAACCGGGTAAGTTCATCCACCAGGGCGCTGACATCAGCCTCCTTAGAGGGCTCGTTAATATCAATGATGAGAGCGTCATACCGCCGGGCAAAATCTTCAACCTTACCCAGGGCCTTTTCCCGGAGCACATCCAGGATGCTTAGACACGCAATAAGGGCGGACACCAGAACAACGATACTTACTATGGTGATGATCAGCTTTCCACGGTTCTTTTGAATAAAATTAGCGATCCTTTCGCCTGTATTTAAATCCTCTTTTTTTTCATTGCTGCTTGCCATGATCTTTACTCCTTAAAATTCATTATATCTAATTCCTTGATAAGCCGCGATAGATAGGTCCTCTGTATATCCAATGTTTTTGCGGTTTCCGTCTGGTTCCAGTTATTTTCTTCCAATACCTTTTTAATAAAACGGGCCTTAAAAACATTGATGGCGGCCTTTAGATTGCGGCCCTCCACTTCTCCTTCTATGGCGTTGGAACCCATTTTAAGGAACAGATCTTTCTTTTGTATCCATGTGTTTTTCCCGATAACACAGGCCCGTTCAATACAGTTTTCCAGTTCCCGGATATTACCGGGCCAGGAATAGGAAAGCATGGTCTCTATGGCTTCGCCAGAAAAACCCTCAAACTGTTTCTTCGTTTCCCGAATAAATTTCTTGAGGAAGAAGTCCGCCAGTTCCGGTATATCCTCGGGACGCTGCCGGAGGGGCGGAATGTAAATGGGCAGTACATTTAAGCGATAGTACAGATCGCTCCTGAATTCCCCCCGTTCCACCAGGGCGTCAATATCCTTGTTGGTTGCCGCCAGGATCCTGACGTTAACCGTAACGGAAACATCGGAACCGATTTTCTCAAAGGTCTTCTGCTGGATAACCCGGAGCAGCTTTGCCTGGAGCGACAGGGGGAGATCCCCAATCTCATCAAGAAAAATGGTTCCCCCGTCGGCCAGCTCAAAACGTCCCTTCCGGGTCTGGATGGCGTTGGTAAAGGCCCCCTTTACATGGCCAAAGAGTTCGCTCTCCAGCAGCCCCTCCGGCAGGGCCGCGCAGTTTACCCGGATAAAGGGTTCCTTAGCCCGGGGACTGCGGAGGTGTATCTGCTCGGCGAATATCTCCTTGCCTACCCCGCTTTCCCCAAGGATCAGTACCGAGGAATCGGTTTGGGCGATCCGGTCGATTATTTCGAGCTTTTCCAGAATTATGGGACTCTTTGCGATCAGGGGATGATACCCCTGATCTGTTTTAAGCTGATCCTGCAATGATTGAATTTCTACCCGGGCCCGTTCATAACTTTGGGCGTTTTGAATGGCCAAAGCCGCCTGGGTGGCAAATATTTCCAGCCATTCCAGATCATCCTGGGAGAAATACTTTTCGTTCTTTTTATTTAAAAGCTCGATCACGCCGATACATTCATCTTTATGCCGCATGGGAACGGCCATCATGGTCTTGGAGGGATACCCGATTTGTTCCGAAATAGAGCTGAGGTGGCGCTTGTCATTCACCACATCGTTCACGATGATGGATTTGTTATGCAGCGCCACCCACCCGGCAATACCTTCCCCCATTTTTACGGTATACTTTTTTACCTCCGCCCCCTTGGAGCCCAGGGCAACTTCAAAATACAATTCCCGGGTCTCCCGGTTTACCAAAAGCAGGCTCGACGCCTCCCCCTCGCATAAACGGGTGGCCGATTCAAGAATTTTGGCCAGCAGAGAATGGACATCCGAATAATTTGAATTGAGCAGGGTGTTAATCTCAATTAGAGTATTAAATTTTTGGACGTCGATCTCTGACAGCATAAAGCGGTCTTTTAATTGGTATCCGAAGTATCCCCTTCGGAAGTACCTGGAGCGCCGGAAGCGCCCTTGGATTTTAGAAAATCTCCGAGGGTAAAGGTAGAATCATCCGATTCTTCCGCCGCCATATAACGGGAGATTTCATCCCGTTGAACCTTCTTTTGATAATCCCGGATGGAGAAGGCCACCTTTTGTTTATCCGGCTGTACTTCCAGGATCACCGCCTTTATCTTATCCCCGGTATGGTATTTTTTAATCACCTCGTCGGGATTATCCTCGCGGTTTTCCACCAGGTTCGTCTTATGGATAAGCCCTTCAATGCCGCCGGGGACCCGGACAAAGATGCCGAAATCGGTAATGGAAGAAACTTCCCCCTCAACCAGGGTGCCCGGTTTATAGGTATCGACAAAACTCTGCCAGGGATCTTCGGAAAGCTGCTTGATGCCCAGCCGGATATTACGGTTTTCCTTTTCAAGCCCTATAACCATAACCTCGACTTCCTGGCCGGCCGCCAGTTCACTGCCGGGGTGTTTGACCTTTTTGGTCCATGAAATATCGTCCGCATGGAGGAAACCCTCTATGCCCTCTTCGAGTTCGACAAAGGCCCCGGCATTGGCAATCTTGCTTACCTTTCGGGTAAGCCTGGTTCCCACGGGATACTTTTCCCCAATATCGGTCCAGGGATTGGCGGTGACCTGTTTGAGCCCCAGGGACACCCTCCCCGCCTGTAGATCGTAGCCCAGGATCATACATTCCGTTTCATCACCGATGCTGACAAGCTCTTCGGGCTTTTGGATTTTCTTTACCCAGGAGAACTCGGAAATATGGGCCAGCCCTTCGATGCCCTCCTCCAGTTCTATAAAGGCGCCGAAATCGGTCAGTTTGGTTACCCTGCCCTTGACTATATCGTTAACATGGTACTTGTCTTCAAAATGGACCCAGGGATCGTCGGAAAAATGCTTTAAAGACAGGTTGATCCGTTTTTCATTGGGATCGATCCTGATAACCTTGAGGCGAATTTCCTGCCCCTTTCGGACAAAGTCCTTAGGCCGGGTAACATGGCCCCAGCTCATATCATTGATATGCAGGAGCCCGTCGAAACCGCCCAGATCGATAAAGGCCCCAAAGGAGGTAAAACTCTTTACGATCCCCGTCACTTCGGCGCCTATGGCGGTATTTTCAAAAAAATTCTGCCGTTTTTGCTCTATTTCTTCTTCCAGCCACTTCCGCCGGTTTACTACAATATTAACCTTACCGTCGGAATAGAGCCGTTCCACGTAGAAAGAGGTCTTGAGCCCCAGCAATTTCTCCGGTTTATCAACCTTTTGGGCGTCCGATTGGCTGATGGGAAGGAACGCATGTACCCCCGCTCCCATATCCACATCGTAGCCGCCCTTAACGAGTTTCTCGATGGTCCCCTGCACAACCGAGTGATCCTGAAAGGCCTGCCGCAAATTTTTCCAGAAGAGTTTTACATCCGCCTTTTGCTTGGAAACGATCACTTCCCCGTGTTTATTCTCTTTGGTAATAAGAATAACCGATACCGTATCCCCCACCTGGGGAACTTCCGTGAATTCCGCAATCGGAATTTTCCCTTCCGATTTGTAGCCCACATCGACAAAGACCTGATCCGGCGTAACCTGGATAACATGTCCGTCCACTAGTTGCCCCTCTTCTAACTGTTCGAGGGTTTTAAGGTATTTTTCCTGTAATTGCGTCTGGATGTCGTCGGCGGAATTTACGGATTTAATTCCCTCCGGGTCATCCATCGGACTCGTGCCCGATTCCACTTCCATCTGCCCCATGTATGATCCTTCCATCTGTATTCTCTCTATTAATCTGTCATAAACTTGCCCAATGGTCAAGTCCGAAGTATCCAAATATGTCACCCCTGGAGCGATTTTAAGACTCCCCTCCTCTTTATTTTTATCTATCCTGTCCCGTTCCTGAATTGTCCGGCGAATTTCTTCCGGACTGAGGCTGGATACCCCCTGGGTATAGCGCCGCCGGGCCCGGGCTTCCACCGTGGCGTCCAGGTAAAACCGGTGTTCCGCCTGGGGAAAGACCACGGAGGTCATATCCCTCCCCTCCACCACCACATCGAGGCCCCCGGCGATTTTTCTGATCAGGTCGTTTACCACATGCCGGATGGGTACAATAGCCGACAGGGGGGCGGAAAACCGGTCTATTTCATCGGTATGGAGAAGGGCCACCACATTCTCCCCCTCCAAATACACATCCCCGTTTTTGTATTCGATCCTGGCCTGTTTCGCGTAGTCCAGGGCCGCCCCGCCCTCCTCCGGGTTGATGGCGTTTCTCAGACATCCCAGGGTAATGGCCCGGTAGAGGTTCCCTGAATTAACATAGGTAAACCCAAGCCCCTCCGCAAGCTGTTTTGCCAGGGTGCTTTTTCCCGAGCCCGCGGGTCCGTCAATGGCAATTATCATGGTTCCTCCCTCATATACGCCGCCGGAGCGATCTTCTGATCTTCTAAAAGCTGTCTTAATTCTACATCCGTGAGGGACCGCGATTCACCTGGTTTCAGTTCCCCCAGCAGCACCGGACCTATTCTGATCCGGTGGAGTTTCACGGGGTGCAGGTGAAAATGGGTAAAAACCCGGCGAATTTCCCGGTTTTTGCCTTCGATAAGGACAATTCGGAGGGATTTTCTTCCCAGCCGCTCAATATCCGCTGAACGGTACCATATGCCTTCAATATACATTCCCCGGCTAAAATCCTCCAGTACCGTATCGGGGATGGGGCCGGAGGCTTCTACCAGGTATTCCTTTTCTATCCCCGCGGAGGGATGGCTTATTTTTGCGGTAAACCCGCCGTCGTTGGTAAAAAGGATAAGCCCCGAAGAACGGTAATCCAGGCGGCCCACCGTATAGAGCCGTTCCCTGATATCGGGAAGCAGGAGGTCCAGGGCCCGCTTCCGCTGCTGGGGATCAAAGGAACTGCATATATAGAGGGGCGGCTTATGGAGGGCAATATAGCGGAACCGGGTTTCGGGTTTTACCGGGATACCATCCAGGCGGATATCGTCCTGGGGGGAAACCTTTTCTCCCAGGACCGATACGGTGCGGCCGTTGACCGAAACCCTTCCGGTGGTGATGAGTTTTTCCGAGGAACGCCGGGAAGCGACCCCCGCATGGGCCAGGTATACCTGGAGCCGGAGTTCGGCGGGGCGGCCGGGGGCCTGTTGCGCTGGTGGAATTTTTGTGCAATTACCGGGGCCCCGCGAACCTTCGGCTCGAAGGGAGTTTGCGGGGGAAAAAATCGCCGGATCGGCGATTTTTGGGGTTTTATGCGCGAAGCGCGGCATATCCCTGGGTTTATCCGTCAAGCTCAAAACGATCTATCTCACTTTCGTTTAATTTGGGAAGATCCGCAATACTCTCCAGGCGGAAAAATTTTAAAAATTCCCTGGTGGTTCCATACTGGGTTGGTTTGCCGGGGATATCCTTCTTCCCCATTTCCCGGATAAGCTCTTTTTCCAGGAGCAGCCGGATCATGTTGTCCGCCTGGACCCCCCGGATTGCCTCAATTTCACTCCGGGTTATGGGCTGGGAGTAGGCAATGATGGAGAGGGTTTCCAGCGCGGCCTTGGACAACTTGGATTCGTTTTTCCTGCCGTACCGTTCCTTTAGGTTATCCCAGTATTCCTTTTTGGGGGAGATCATGACTCCCCCGCCGATGCGGGATAACTCCACCCCGGACTCTTCCCGGGCATAGCGGTCTTCCAGGGCTTCCAGGGCTTTGGCCACCACCTCCCTGGAGAGCCCCGATATCCGGCTTATGGCGCCCTCGTCCAGGGGGTCCGCTTCCAGGTACAGGATAGCCTCAATCAGCGCTGTTTCTTTCTCCAACCGTAACTCCATTTCCGGCTCCTCCCCCATTGGGCCGAATGACTATATCCCCGAACATACGGTTCTGAAAAACCAGAACCATCCGAATCTTTACCGCCTCCAGGATCGCCAGGAAGGCGCAGACGATATCCATAATGGAACCGTTTCTGACCACCAGGTCCGTAAAACTGCATTCCCCCCGGGTTTCCAAAAGTTCGGCCATAAGGGTTATTTTTTCGTTTACCGAAACTTCTTCATATAGATCGAAGATCCGTTCCCCCGAGAGGTTTGACATGAGGTTGGAAAAGGTTTTTACCAGATCCCAGATATCTACCTTTTCCCATAATTCATCCTCCACAAAGGGAAGGGCCCGCTGCAATTTTTTCCGCTCAATGACCCATTCGGCTTCTTTTTCCTTTTCTTCCATCAATTCGGAAAGTTTTTTAAATTTCTGATATTCTATCAATTTATCCACCAATTCCTGGCGGGGATCTTCGATATCGTCCTCAAGCTCCAGATCCACCGGCAGGAGCATCCGGGATTTGATATACAACAGGTTCGCCGCCATGGCATAAAATTCGGTCATATCATCCAGGTCGAGTTCGGTGGCAAAACTTACATATTCCAAATATTGTTCGGTGATCTGCGCGACCGGAATATCATACAGGTTGATTTCATTTTTTTTGATTAAAAAAAGAAGAAGGTCCAGGGGACCCTCAAATTCTTTTAACCTAAAACTATAAGCAGCGCCGCTATTTGTTACCATCTAAGATATTATAGCCTCAGTTTTTGGGGTAGTAAATACCCCTGGCAGGGCAAAAGCCTTTACTCTTTATCCGGGATACTTTACAGGAGTTACACCGGTACGGTGAAAAAATTCCTTGGGGTCCGGCCTGATGCCTTATTCGGAACAGCGGCTTTTATGGGGCCTAAAGAACCCGCTTGCGCGGGGGAGATGCTGCCTTTTTTCATCAACACGTTATCACGTGCTTT
>JAISOO010000016.1 GCA_031275595.1 Spirochaetaceae bacterium
CCCAGGTATTTCCTCTTGTCATTACGCTCATCCGCCGCCCGGCGCAGGATTGCCATCCGTTTCAGATGATCCTTTACATCCTCTATTCTCAGGCGGGTCTTTACCTCCACCGCCATGGCGTACTCCCCGTTTTCAAGGAAAACGTCTACTTCTGCCAACTGGTTTCGCTTATGGTCCTTGAACTTGATATTCCGGATAGAATAGGAAAAAGTGAAACCCAATGCTTTAAATTTCTCATGGAGCTTGGGGGACATGAGATGCTCAATTACATCCCCCAGGCTGTTACCCAATTCCCCAAGCCGCCGGTCGGTCTTTGTGCCCATCTCCTTTACAAACCGGGCGGTCTCTTTTACCTCCCGGGCGGCTTCTTGCATCCGCCGGTCGGTCTCAGCGCCCATTTCTTTGAGTTGCCGGTCAGTCTCCGCGCTCATTTCTTTGAGTTGCCGATCGGTCTCCTGGATCGCGGCCCAAACATCCTCAAATGTTACCCCCCTGGGCGGTTCCCGCGATTGTACGGTTCTATTCCCCATGATTCCTCCTCTGAACAGGTCCTGGTAAAAATATACGTTGTCTTAAAAAAAATGGCAACGCTGGCCATGGTTTTTGGCCAGATATGCCTCTATATGGGGCGGACCTGGGGTTTTGCTTTAATTGGGGGACGGATTTTTTCACGGATTTTTTTTTGATGTATCCCGGATAAAGAGTAAATGCCTTTGCCCCGCATTTACTACCCCGGTATCTTTATCGGGCAGACCCTACCGGTTATAGTTACCCTATATGGAACTTGTAGCCCCCGCGGGGAATATGGAAAAACTCAGGACCGCCTATCTCTACGGCGCCGATGCCGTATATATGGGCATTAAAAATTTTTCCCTCCGCCGGAAGGCGGATAATTTCCACGGAGAAGAGTATACGGAAATAGGGCGGATCAAGGGGGATAAAAAACTCTACGGCGCCCTGAATATTTACTTTCACCGGGAGGATCTATACGCCCTGGAAGAAAACCTGGATTACCTTGCCCGGTTTCCCCTGGATGGCTTTATCGTCTCCGATCTGGGCATTATCGCCCTTCTGCAAAGGCGTTTCCCCGGCCTGGCCCTTCACCTTTCGACCCAGGCAAACTGCATTAACCGGGAAGCCGCCAGGGTATACCGGGATCTGGGCTTTTCCCGGATCATCCTGGGCCGGGAAACGTCTCTGGATGAAATAGCCGCCATTAGGGCCGGCCTGCCGGGGCTGGAACTGGAATGTTTTATCCACGGCGCCATGTGCCTGGCCTATTCGGGCCGCTGCTTCCTTAGCCGCTATATGGCGGACCGCTCGGCAAACCAGGGAAACTGCGCCCACCCCTGCCGCTGGGACTACCGGGTCCTGGAAGAGGCGGAACGGCCGGGGGAGTACTTTCCCCTGGAGGAGGGGGAAAATTTCACCTCCATCCTCTCTTCCAAAGACCTCTGCATGATAGATCACCTGGGGGATCTGAAAGAAGCCGGCGTAGGGGCGGTAAAAATTGAGGGGAGGATGAAATCCGCCTATTATACCGCCATCATCACCCGGGCTTACCGGAAACATCTGGACACCCTGGAACCCGCCCCGGGCCGCCCCATCCCGGGCCCCGAAGACCTCGCCTTTTACCGGGAGGAGCTTTTTAAGGTAAGCCACCGGGAATTTTCCACCGGTTTCTACTTCGGCAGGGAAGAAATGGCAGGTCCCACTCTAAAAACCTATCTCCAAAGCCACCTGTTCCTTGGCAGCCTCGGGGAAAGGCTGCCAAACCGCCGTTTCCAGCTGGATTTGAAAAACAAGATCATCGCCGGGGAGGAACTGGAGTTCATCGGTCCCGATACGGCTCTTATAAAAACCAGGGATTATATCATCCGGGAGGCTGACACGCCGGTATCGGAGGCCAGCCACGGAAGAATGTATACCCTGGAAACGCCCCTCCCGGTCAGGACCGGGTTTTTCCTTCGGCGTCCCGCTCACGAGGAAGAACAAAACGCCCCTCCCCTCCGCAAAAGGGCCCTTCCCGATCCGCCTTTATAGCGTTGCTTTTCATAGGGATAAAATTTTTCATTATTTATACGATTTCCGGGTCGTTTTTATTTGCAAAACGGCTTATTTTCATATATCATCATAACTAACAAAAAAGAGCCCCCGGCAAGACCGCAGGGTATGGACGATCATAGCATAAAGGGGATACATTTATATAACAGATTTTTTTCAGGGCGTTTTTTGGACCCCTGCGTTTTAAACATTAGCCGGTGATTTGCAGGAGGATGGTAGAATGTCAGATAACAACATAATATCCGGCGCCGACGGCGTCGTCTATGTCAACATGGAAGAAGGCTTAAAACGGGTCGTAAATAACAACAAATTATATGTTAAATTATTGAATAAATTTAAGGTGGACACCAATTCCGCGGAACTGCTGACCACCGTACAAGCGGGGGAATACGAAAAAGCCCAGGTAATGGCCCATACCATCAAGGGCATTGCCGCAAATTTGTCATTAACGGAACTTTTTAAACAGAGCCTGGAATTGGAAACCCAGATAAAGAACCGGGCGGTTTCCCCCGGCATACAGGAATCCTTTAAAGCCTGTTTTAATGAAACCCTCACGGCCATCGATAAGGTGATAGAGCAATATGGCGGATAATAACCGTACAATCCCCACAGTCCTGGTGGTCGATGATGTGGAAATGAACGTCATGATCCTCGAAGAGATACTCAAGGATAGTTATAATATCATCACCGCCAGTAATGGGGTTGAGGCCCTGGATATATTACACAAAACCGAGGTACTTCCCAAGATCATCCTGCTGGATGTCTTTATGCCCGAAATGAACGGGTATCAGATGCTCGAAATTATGAAGGCCGATAGCACGCTAAAGCGGATTCCGGTCATTTTTATCACCACCTCGGATTCGGAAAGCGACGCCCTTTCTGCGGGGGCGGTGGATTTTATTTCCAAGCCCTTCCTGCCGGAGATTGTCAAACTCCGGGTCATGAACCAGATTGAGCTAAAGAATTACAGTGACAGCCTTGAGGAGATGGTGGCGGAAAAAACAGCGGAAGCGACCTCCACCCTGGATAATACCCTCCAGGCCCTGGCGAATATCATTGAGTACCGGAACCTTGAGTCCGGCAGCCACGTCAAGAGGACCCAGTTTTTCTGTAAGGCCCTTATTAATTACCTTATGGAATCCAATTCTGTCTATGCCGATGAGCTACGGAGCCTGGAGCCGGATATTATCTTCAAAGCCATGGCCCTCCACGACGTGGGAAAAATCGGCATCCCCGATAAGATCCTGCTTAAGCCGGGTAAACTGGATCCCGACGAATTTGAGATTATGAAGACCCATACCACGGTAGGCAAGAATATTGTCGAAGAAATGATGAAGGCCGTTAAGGATAAGGATTCCATCTACCTGAAACACTGCCGGGATATCGCCTACTGTCACCATGAACGGTACGACGGCAGGGGCTACCCCCGGGGCCTTAAAGAAAATAATATCCCCCTATCCGCCCGGATTGCCTCCCTCTCCGACGTATACGACGCCCTGGTATGCGCCCGGGTATATAAGGCCGCGTTCCCCTATGACGAGGCCCT
>JAISOO010000070.1 GCA_031275595.1 Spirochaetaceae bacterium
AATCGGGAATTTTTGCATAAAGGGCGCCAAAGGCGCCTGAGCAAAAATTCCACCAGTGCGGAGGCTCCTCGAGACCAGCGGCACAGAAACGGGCCCTCAAAACCGGCCGCTCAAGCCGGACTTGTTTGGGGAAGGATCACCAGGAACCGGCCTGCGGTTACTTGTATGGAAAAAATTCCTTCCTGAGCGATATTGCTGATACCGAAAAAACCCGGCGTCCAGGGTTGATCGTCCAACGGCCATCGCAGGCCCCGGCTTTCCACTTTCCAGGGACCGGCGCCCAGGGGAAAAACCGATACCAGGCTTCCCGGGGGAAGGTCCCGGGATAAGGTCCCGGTAACGGCGTGGATGTCATCTTCCGCGGTAATCCAGCGGACGGGACTTGGGTCCCGCTCAAAAAGGGAACGGATGGCGAAAAGATGATCGATCCTTCCCCCTCCCCCGCCTAAAAGCCAGATTTCTTCACAGCCCTTATGCCAAAGGAGCCCCAGGGCCAGTTCCGTATCGGTATAGTCCTTGTCTTCCGGGTATTGCAGGATCCGTTCAGCAGGGTATTTTTTTAAACGCCCCAAGTCCGTAAGAGAATCCATGTCCCCCACTATCCAGTCGGGGTAAATACCCGCATCTTCCGCAACGATGAGCCCTGAATCGGCGGCGGCAATAAGATCCGCCCCCCGGCTTAACGCGCGGCACAGCCCTGCCCTGGGTCCGAGCCCTCCGATAAAGACGATACCCCGCAATGCTCCTCCCTTTCTCTGAAAACCTAATTATAGTATAGTGCTTAACCATGGGCAATCCGTTTATTCATCCCATCCTTAGAGAGGTGGCTTCCGTATTCAGGGGACAGGGGAAAAAAGTCTATCTCGTGGGCGGAGCGGTCCGGGATCTGTTCCGTCATCACAAGGCCCAGGATTGGGACCTTGCCACCGATGCCCTGCCGGAGGAAATTATCACCATGTTCCGGCGGGTCATTCCTACAGGCATAAACCACGGTACCGTTACCGTACACTATAAGGGACACTCCCTGGAGATTACCACCTTCCGTACCGAGTCCGCCTATACCGATGGGCGCCATCCGGATCAGGTCCGGTACGCCGCAACTATAGAGGAGGATCTGTCCCGCCGGGATTTTACCATGAACGCTCTTGCCTTTGCACTGCCCCAGGGTCCGCTGGTAGATCCCTTTGGCGGGAAGCAGGACATCAAAAACCGGATTATCCGCTCTGTTGGACAAGGGAAAGAGCGGTTCCGTGAAGATGGGCTCAGGCCGTTACGGGCGGTTCGTTTCGCCGCCCAACTGGGCTTTGAGGTGGAACCCCTCACCCTGGCGGCCATTCCCGGTGCCCTGGGGATCACCGCCCGGGTCGCCCCTGAACGGATGCGGGATGAATTGGACAAAATCATTGCCTCCGGGGAGCCCTCCATTGCCTTTTTGCTCATGGAAAAAACCGGGCTCCTGGAACTTTTATTGCCCGAGTTGGGCCGCTGCCGGGGTATCCTTCAGAAGGGATTTCACCGATTTGATGTGCTGGATCATTCCCTCCTGGCCTGTGATTATGCCGCCCGGAAAAAGGCCCCCCCCCTGGTGCGGCTGGCAAGCCTCTTCCATGATATCGGTAAGCCCCTGACCAGAAAAATGGATGAATCAGGAATATGGACCTTCTATCACCATGAGCGGGAATCCGCCCTGCTGGCCCGAAACATCCTAACCCGGCTCCGTTACTCCCATGCCCTTATAGAGGGGGTGGTTCATTTGATTGCGGAACATATGTTTTTTTATGAAGAAACCTGGAGTGACGCGGCGGTAAGGCGGTTCATTATCCGGGTGGGGGAAGATAAAATTCGGGATCTCCTGGAATTGAGAAAAGCCGATGCCTATGCCACTGCCGGAATAGAACCCGGTGGGGATTTCCTGGTTCCCTTCATAAACCGTATCGACGAGGTATTGGCCCGGGGCCGGGCCTTTACCCTCAAAGACATGGCAGTATCGGGCAAGGATTTACAGGATATCGGGGTAAAACCGGGCCCTCCCATGGGGATAATCCTTCGGGAACTTCTGGAAACGGTGATAGACGACCCGGAACTCAACAACCGGGAGAAACTTTTGGAAATAGCGAAAAACATCAACCACCGGTATACGTGCTCAAGACCTCTCGAATAAAGAACAGCTTCGGCCCCTACATTTTCAACTTTTTAAGGAGTAAATCCTTGAATTTTTTAATTTGTTCGGAATGAGGGTCTAATACCAGTGCGGCTTCACAGTCCGCCAATGCTTGGGGATAGTCCCCAAGATGGTAATAGGCCTGTCCCCTGCGGTAGAGGCAGAAATTTTGGTAGGGGTTTATCGTAAGGGCGAGGGTAAAATCGTCAATAGCCGCGGAGTATTGCTGTTCCACCGCTCTGACCACTCCCCGGTAATAGGCGGCCTTATATGATTTAGGGTCCAGTTCCAATGAGCGGGAAAAATCTTCGACGGCGTCTTCATAATAGGATTGGGCAAAATTCGCCATCCCCCGGTGTTTATAGATAAGGGATGCGATAAAATTATCGGGCTTCATTTCCAGAATACGGCTGTAGAATCGTATAGCCTCATCAAATTTGTTTTTATTGTGGGCATAGAGGGCGTTGAGGAGCAGATCGTCGATGGATACCTTTTCAGCCGGTAAAGGTTCCGCGCGGTAATTTTCTTCTTCCATCTGTTGTTCTTCACTGAACAAACGGCCGTCAATAGATTCCTCGATTTTTTTAAAAAAAGAACCCCGCCGTTTCTCCAATTCCCCATTGAGCTGCCGTTGATAGTTTCTAATTTCCTGAAAGGTGATATCCGCCAGAGCGAGACTGGCATTAACCGCCGCCAATTTACGTTTCATCGGTTCGTCAAAGGGGGTAAATTCGGCCTTGTATACCAATTCATGCTCCACTTCCGCCCAAGCCTCCTGAAGTATGGTACGGATCTGAATCTCCGCCACCCCTATTCCGCAAGATCCCCGTTCCTCCAGAATCGTATCGGGAATATTTATCAACAAATGGGTGGATTCATATCCGAATTCTTTGAAGGTATAATCGGCCCCCTTACGGTCAACCTCAATAACATCGCATTTCCGTTTGATAACTTCCTCTACTATGGGTATATCATCGATAAAGGGACATACGATCCGGATCCCGATCAAATCGGTAATCAGGGGCGGAACCTCAGAACAGGCATTTTCTTTCAGAATTTTTATATATTTTTTATAATAACTGGCAAAATCTTTGATCCGCCCCTTTACGGTAGGACGGGAGGGCAGACGGAAAACCGCTTCTTCGATGAGATTCTCCAGATCCTTGGAAACCATGGCTCGAATTTCCTGGTACTTTTCATATATCCCCTGCAAGCTATTTCTATCAGGTAATTCGGTATTATTCATGGTGATATTCCTGTCCGAAGTATTAAAAACCCTGATTACAAAAAAAACTGTCCAAAAAATCGAAATGATTTTTTGGACAGTTTGGTCAGTTTCAAACCCAGACCGCGCTTAAAACTGACTTGGGGAAAAGCGATTAAGCCCATCAATTAAACACCGAAACGCCTTTCCCCTTCAATCCGTGCTGTTTCAAATTTTGACCTTTTGAAACAACCTCACCCTATTCATTGTTTGTCGGTGTGGGAGTAAAGGTACTCTCCGTCGCCTGTTTCTGAGATTCCAGATACCGCAGTACCTGCTCATGCCCAAAGCGCTCCATTTCCCATACCTTTTTCGCGGTTTCCCGTTCTTTGATGATGTTCCACAGGGCTTCATCATCGATATCCCGTTCGGTATCAAGCACCGCTTTATCGTAGATGACCTTAACATCTTTAAAGTAGCCGATAAAATCCCCGCCTTCCTTAGCGCCGTCACGCTGAATAAGGAAACCGCCGAATTTTACAAAGGGAGTCGATTGGGGATAAAGGGGATACAACCGTAATTCCCGATTCCGAACTTCGGTAATATAAGCGGGATTATCCCACCGGAGTTCTCCCCAGCCGTCATAGTTTAAATAACCCAAAAACACATTCTGGCTGTTTCCCTGGGCATCAATAAGAATAGCGGACAGGGAATGAGGGAAATTAAGGCCGTAGGCATTAACCGCAACGGATTTAATGGTCCCTACATTTTTTACGACCCCATAACCATCTTCAAACCGGCTTGGACCGGTAATCCCGTCTCCTTCCGCTGCCTGGACATTACCGTCATCGTCAACTTCCGCCCTGGGTTCAAAAGCCGGAATATCAAAGGGTGGTTTTATGATGGCCCAGGAATTCCAATTTTCCACAGGAAAATGTACCCGGACGCCCATCACCGTACCCCACTGCTTGGAAGGGGCTTCCAGCGTATAACTACTGACTTGATTCCCCACAGTACGGGAAGAGGACGCAAGCACCACATCCCAATTGGTTATGGCAAGGGAGGTTTTCATCACCGCTTTTTGTTCGGTAGTGAAACTGCCGCCGGCGACATTGGCATAATCCATCGCGGTCGCACGGTTTTGAGTTGGTTGATTATCCTGATTGGCAACAATATCTGCCACAAGTTTAGAGAAGTCAATTAACACGGCTTCTTCGGCAAACAATGATCCAACGATAAACAACGCGATGGCGACAAGAATGAACATCCGTTTCATTCAAAGCTCCTTTAAATTCATAGAATTCCTTGATCTTAATAATAAGTATACGAGAAATGTTTAATTTGTCAACGCTTTTTCGTGTATTTCCTCCCTTTATATAAAATATCTTCAAAAATCACCGTAGAAAACTTCGTTGCCTTTGATAAAAAATTTAACATCCTTTATATATCGGAAATTTTGTTGAATTTCTGAATATAAAGTATAAAGATTCGTAAAAACATTTCCCCCCTCCAGGGGAGGCAAAGCCGCGGCTTCTGACAGGCCGACATATAGGGTATCTTTCCGGTAGAGAAGGGTCTCCAGTTTGGTTTCCCGGGGAAAAAGAGGCGCCGAATCCGGGGTAGCGGGACCAAGCAGGACATCTTCTATGTACCGCCTTATGTCAAGTTCCCGGGAACCGGATCGAGGGAAAAACCGCTCTTCTACCACCGCATTACCCTTTTCAATAGCATAAAACATCAAAGTCCTTCTGACAAGCCCAATTTGAATAAAATCAACCAGGGCAAAACAGGCCAAAATAACAAGATAAACCAACCGCCTTTTAGGTTTTTCCATGAAAAAATGGAAAATTTTTGGGGAAATTCCCTTGATTGCCCTCATCATGGAATAGCGGTAAATCCTCCGGATCGTTCAAACATGGTCACAAAGTCTATTATGCCATTATATATTGCCCCTGAAAAGTTCTTCAAGTA
Source organism: Spirochaetaceae bacterium (assembly GCA_031275595.1). Next base: position 5,337 of record JAISOO010000070.1, read on the forward strand.
GGTATCGTTGGTCATAAGCCGGGCGTCCTCCTCATTGGTAACAAAGCCCAATTCCACCAGTACCGAAGGCATCCGGGCATTCCGAACCACAAACCATTCTTCCGCCTTAATACCCCGGGAGGGTAGCAGGGACCCCACCTGCTCATTAAACCGGTTCATGATGAATTGGGCCATCATGATGCTTTCGGTGGTAAATTCCTCCTCCAGCATGGCGTTGCGGATGGATATGATTTCAGCGGAATCCTCGTATTTTTCTTCGTCAATGAGGGTTCTGCGATATTCCGGAGTAAGATACCATACCTCGTATCCCCGGGCATTTTTATTCAGCGAGGCATTTGCGTGGATCGATATGAACAGAATGGCTTCGTTATCCTTGAGGGAAACCGAATTGGCGATGGTTACCCGTTTTTCCAGGGTTGGATAGGTATCGTCGTTCCTGGTGAGGAGGATCTGTTTATCCGGAAAAGCCAACGTCAACCGGGAATGAATATCCCGGGCAACCTTGAGGGTAATATCCTTTTCAACGACCCGGACCTGTTTTCCATCTATCACATGATTCCCCACCGCTCCGGTATCCTTGCCGCCATGACCGGGATCCAGGATGATCGCGGCAATCCGGAAGCGGCTGCTGTCTTCATGAAGGGCGGTATCAAGAATAGCCTTGAGGGAAACCACAAAGGCTTCAGGGAAACGGAGAATTCCCCTTTCCAGATACGGGACGGGAACCTGGAGGAGTTCCCGCCCGTCAACCAGGAGAAAACCCTCCTCTCCGGCGTTCCCCGCCTCAAAAACGGCGTAATGTCCGGAAACTGATAAAACCCCGGAATGAAAAAAGGGATCCCAGGAAAGTTCCGCCCCAAGACGGCTTAAAGTTTCGTCCAGGGCGAGAATTTTTTTAGGGGTTCCCTGATCCGTTCTTTGTGCGGAAAGAAATATCCCGGGAAATACCATAAGGAATAAAAAAATACCGCCCCGTTTTTTTAGACCGGTCATGATGACTCAAGGCTCCTCCCGGTCTTTATTTCATAAACCAAGCGATCCACCCAATATGCCCCGCCCTGATAGCCGCCGCGGATCAGGGCGGACCAAAAGTTTCGGCCCAGCGGGATCCGGCCTTCGTTGTTTTCCGCCCCCAAGGGGAGAGAAAAACCGGTTAAATCCCGCACCATGGCAAGGGATGTTTCCACGGACCTGCCCATAAAATCCAGGACACCTGATTCGGTGAATTCCGGAAATGGCAGGATGAAAAAATCCTCCCTCCCCCCGGAGGGAACAACCGGTTCCGGCAGCAGGGAAAGACAGTCCAGGATATGGGGGGAAATTGGGAAGGCCGGGGGAATATGGGCCATCGGGTTCTTTGTCCCGGGGAAAGGACCTCCCGCAAGGAAGGTTTCTGTTTCCTCATCCGGCGCTTCCAGGCGGATCCCGATGGAACGGGCCGCCCCTTCCGCCGCGGTAACGGCGGTCTCCCGGGAAGGGGCGGTGCTGATGACATTACCGCACTTGCCTACGTTGTTTTCGGGGAAACGGACCGGATCCCCGGTTTTGACCCTGAGGAACAGGTCCTTGATATGTTCGGCATCCCCCGCTTCCTTCAATCCCCGGATGGACCGGATCCTGCCGGGAATAGAAATAAAGGCCCGTTCCGCGCTGGTCCAATTCCGGCGGGGGGCCAGGGCTTCCGGCTTTTTTCCCAGGGCGGCAAGGATCGCCCCCCGGGTAGGTTCCACCCCGGATGCATAGGGATAGGTCCACCCCGACATATACCCTCCGGAAAGGCGGGCGGCGATTTCGCCGATCATAGGGCTCCGGGAACTGAGTTTGAGGTCCCCCTTGGCCGCTCCCAGGGTAATACCCAGAGCCCGGATCCCCGCGATAAAAACTTCCAATACCTGGGCCTGCAATTTATCCTCCAGGCTGGTGGGCATGGTATGGCCCATTTCAATAAAATAGGGAGGGAAGTAGATGTGCCGGTCCGCAAAACCGCAGAGGGTAACTTCCCCCTTGTATACCACGGCGTCCAGGGAAAATTCCGGCCCGTCCATGTATTCCTCCACTATGGCCCTGCCGGATCGGGAAAACCTCAGGGCATCCTTTACCGCCGGTTCCAGGCCGGAGGGGGAATTCACCCGGCGGCACCCCCGTCCACCCATATTATCCACCGGTTTTACCACCACCGGATACCCAAAGGGAAGGGTGAAGCCCGGGGGAGTATTTTTCCGGAGAACCATAAATTCCGGGGAGGGCAGTCCCGCCCGTTTAAAACATTGACGCATCCGTTCCTTATCGGAGGCGTTGAGGGCCGCTTCGTAGGGGATCCCCGGCAGGCCCAGTTTTTCCGCTGCGTAGGCGACGGAGGCGGAAAAATCTGTTCCCGCGGTCATTATCCCCGAAAGTCCTCCTTCAGCCTGGAGTAGCCGCCCGAAAGTGGTAATCTCCTCCTTATCCTTTAAATCAATACATTCAAAACGATCTGCCAGGGAGACGCAGGGAGCCCGGGGATCCCCGTCTATAGCCACGGTTTTAAGCCCCATTTCCTTGGCTATCCTCAGGGCGGGACCTTGCATAATTCCCGCGCCAAGGATCAAGATCCGTTCATTATGGGTAAAGGTCATGGAACTATTCTCCTTCCGTTTCTTTTATCGCGTATACCTCAAAGGTATCCCCCAGGCCAAAAACCACACTGACCCAATAAAAAAGACCATAGGCCCAGCCGGTTTTTTTGGTCAAAAAAGGCCCTATCAGGGGGAATCGTTCCGGATGATGGCCGGTTATCAGAATCTTTTTTACTTTAAATCCAAAGGAATCCAAAATTTTACCGCACCGGCGGGGATGCCACAGGGTCCAGTGGTCGGAGGGGCTTTTCTCAAGCAATTTTTTTCGGGATTTCAGGCGTGAAATTCCACCAAAAGAGGGGGTTGCAAAAGCCATAATCCCTCCGGGATTAAGGAGCCGGTTTATTTCTTCCAGTGCCCGCCGGGGATCTTCAAAATGTTCGATCACATACCAGAGGGTGATTACGTCAAAACGCTGATTCCGGAATTCCGGGGGCAACTCCGGGAAAAGGCCTTGAAAAGCGGCGAGGCCTAATGTATCCCGGACATAGCGGATAGCGTCTTCCGCGGGATCCATACCCACCGGAGAAAACCCCCCATCCCGGGCCGCAGTAAGAAAGGGGCCGTAGGCACAGCCCAGATCCAGGAGCCGCTTTTCTCCCGGCCGGGAAAGAAGGGACTGGATCCGCCGGAGCCGTAATTTTCCCATCCCTACCAGGTTGGAAAAATCCTCAAGATAGGTTTTTCCGTATTGTTGCTTATACTCACCGAAAAAATAATCGATTTCATATTTTATAGAAGGTTTTGATAACCGAAGCATATAGACCATACCGCAGCGGGGACAGGCGCGATAGGTCCTCCGGGGAAACCGGGCAAGCACCGGATGATCCCGGCGATCCCCGCCGCCGCAGACCGGACATCCGGGGGGGAGGATTGGGGTAAAGTCCCGGAGAAGGGAGGAGAAGTTTTGCCGTTGTTCCCTATCCAGGTTATAACGGCGGGCAGTTTTTTCAGACGCTACGGCTATGGCATACAGTTTTTGGGGATCGAGCCGGTTTTTCGTATATAAAAACCGGGAAAGCCGGCCCGCCCCCCTTTTGCCGATTCCCGCGGAAACAAATCCCCCCCGGCGTCCCAGTTTTTCGTGGTAAGCACCGGGGGCAACCAGGAGAACCGGTACCCGGGCATAGAGGGCTTCAAAGGCGGTAAGCCCCAAATGGGTAACCAGGAGTTCATATCCGGAAAGTTTTTCCCGGAGTTCTCCGGTTTTTTTTAAGATCCGGAACCCCGAATATTCCGCCGGGACCTGCGGGGTATGGTTATACAATCCCCCCATGAGGAGGGTAAGTTCTACCCCGGGATTGACCAAGACTTGGGCGGCGGGAAGGGAAAGCCCCACGGGATCTTCGGCGCCGAAACATATCAGGACCTTGAGAGGAGCCGGAGGATCTTCCAAAACCGGTCCCTGTCCACTATGGAGGGGGGTAAAAAAAGAAGGACGCCGGTTTTTGGGCAGTGGGAGGAGTTCCGGGGAAGTCATATTGGGTGGAGAGAGCCCCGGCGGACCGGGAAGCAGATCCAGGAGGAAATCAAAACGATCCCGCCGGGGCCCCCCTTCATCTAAGCCCATGAGGGGCCCCCAGGCCGACCAGATCCGGAATTCCTCCGGCGTAACTTTGAATCTATCCACTATAATCAGAGCCCATTTTTCTTCTTCCGGCTTTTGGCGGACGTCTATCATCCAGGCGGGATCAAAGGGTTCTACGAAACCCCCATAATCCGGGTTAGCCCCTTCCCCGGAAATGACCGGCAGGTAAAGATAGGCTTCTCTGCCGAGGGAGCGGAGATCCCGCACCAGGGTGAGGGACCGGATCAGATGCCCCCCTCCCCTGCCGGTTTTAACGGCGGGAATCACTAAAACCGGCCCGGCCTTCATAGAGGTCCCTCCGCTCCCCGAAAGCATTTTTTCGATATCGTGATAATGGCCTCCCCCTGATACCGGGCCCTTCCCAGGGAAGCTTCCGTCAGGGCCTGGGAGAGGGATTGGGCTTGTTGGTAATCCTCCGGGGTATCCACCGTAAGCCGCAGGGAAGGGTTCCGCCAGATCAACGGAGCCAGGGGCCGGTGAAGGAGGAACAATTCAGGATGGCCGTAAAGGTAAGGACATACGTGTTCCCGTTCCACCCGGGCGGCGGCTTCCCGTTCCGCTCGAAGCAGGGCCTCGGCGGATACTGATTCTACCCCGGCCCCGTAGGGAAGGCCGCTGTACCCGGCATAGTCCGCGTTGAGTTCCGTCCCTTCCTGGTTTATGGCGGCGGCGGCGTCGGCAAATACAAAAGGATTATCCCCGGTCGCCCGGATGATCCGGTCCGGGGAAAAACGGCGGATCACCAGAGCGTAACGGCCCAAAACATCTTCCTTGGGACCGGAAACCAATTCAAATCCTCCCGCCTCCGCCAGGGGGCGGAATTCCTGAAAACTATCCTCAGGGCAGGCGAGGATATGGAGATCACAGGGAACGGTTTTTAAGGCATCCATCACCAGTGAAAGGCACGGCCTTCCGCCCAGGGGCAACAAGGCCTTACGGTGCAGGCGGCTGGAATCAAGCCGCGCCTGAAGAACCAGGGCGGTCATGATTCGGGATGGACCCAGCGGTCGGTTATGACCCGGGCATCGGTTCGAAAACGGAAACGATTGGTCCTGACCCAGCGCCGGGCCGTGGAAAAATCTTCCCAGGCGGAAAAGGGATCAAAACCGATTCTGAAGAGGTACCCCGGAAAACGCCGCAGGGGGATATGGGCGCTGTCACCCCTGAACACCGGCGCCAAATTTTTAAGATAAAAACGCCGGTAGCTTTCTTCGGCGGTACTATCCTCCGCCGGAACTTCTCCGTCATAACACAAGCGGACCAGTTGGGTGCATTGAATCTCTTCTCCCCAAAGATAGGCCCGAAAACCGAAATCCATAAGCTGCCAATGGGGATTTTTTAAGGTTCCGTCAAATCCCCCAAGCAAGACAAAACGATCCCGGTCATAAATTCCCACACCGTCAAAGGGGTATAGCGTGGGCAGCCCTTCCTTGAGGGGGGCAATCGGAAGGGTTTTCAGTTTTTTTTGTAAAAACACCGGAATCATCAGGGTCGGAAGGGTTTCATAATGGGAATTCTGAATAACCGGGACCGTACAAAGCCGTGGGCCGCTGTTTTTTTGTTCCCCCGGGGATAAATGTTCCGAATTATATAAAAAACGGCTCACTATTTTTTCCGCCCCTCCCCCATAGAGAAGCCGCAGATCATTCCAGAGCACAAAAAAGAGCGGGCTGGTTAATTCGGAGACCGCCAGGTTTATCTGTTCCCCGGGACTTATCATTTCTTTGAGGAGGATAAACCGTACCGAAGGAAACCTGCCGGATAATTCCTCGATATCGTACCGCTCCTGGGGGCCTTCCATAGAAATGATATAATCGAACCCGATTTTTTCAAGTTCCTGAAACAGGGTCCGCCGGGGGTATCTGCCGTCCCTGTTGAGAAGTATTGCGGAGAGCCCCGTGGAAGCGTTCCGTTCTATACCCCCTACGGCAGTATAGGAAGGCATGGTATCATTAAAAATTGTAGGTATAGTATTCATCACACCTCCCACACAATCCCGAATACTCCGGGATACACTGCTCCAGATAGAATTTTTCTCCCCGGGACCAAATAAGCTCCAAGGGTTCCCTCAAGGCGTTTCCCAGGCTTCTTCCGCAGGAAAGTTCTTCCCGGCAGAGGGGAACCGTCCCATCCAGAGTTACGGCCATGTCCCGCATAAGGTGCCAGCAGGGCCGGCGTTGTATGGGGGAAAGGTCCGAAGCCTGTAAATCCGGAAGAAAACCGCAAAAACCATCGTATTTTTGGATGATTATTTGGGCCCCAGCTTTTTTCCAGGTCCGGTAAAATTGTTCGATGTCATCCTCGAATCCTTTAACCCGGACCGCCTGAACATAGGCGTCCCGAGGAAAAAGGGTTAAGAGCTTTTTTGCGCATTCTACCGCTTCAGTATACCCCTGCCCCCGGAGTTTCCGGTAATGCTCCGGGTCCTGGGCGTCCAGAGAGACTATCCATGAAAGAGGGGCCATGGAAGTCTTCCGTTTTTTTGCTCCGGCGGATTCCGCGGCCAGGGCTTCCAGCCCCTCCGGTTTCCAGCCTATACCGGACGTTTCAATTACCAGGGAAAGGCCGGGCCGATCTAAGACCAGGCGGATCAAGTCCTCCTTATGGGGATGGAGCGATAATTCCCCCCACAGGGAAAGATCTATCACCGCATCCCCGGAGAAGTTTAGGATTTTATCCAGCAGGGACTCAAATCGGCGGACATCCATGAAGCCTTCTTTGAACCCAAGCCGGGGATAGGGACAGAGCCCGCAATGCTGCGGACAAGGGCCGGAGACCTGGACAGGATAAAAATTCGGGAGGGTCCTGAGAAGTTCGGGTTTTTCGGCGAGGATCCCCTCCACCCCCCGGGCGCCGGAAAGTCCCGCGGAAATCAGACGGGTTAAGAGAAGCAGGTTCCGTTTTGAATCCGCGGTAAGGTTTAGCCTATATTGCCGGAGATCCACCGGAGAAATTTCGGTTTCTATGTCAAAGGAGTTAATATCCCGCTGAATTACGGAAAAGATCGCGTCCCGTTCCACAGGTTCATCGGAATCTCCCAGAATTTTTGAAAGGATCCCCGCCGTACCCGGGGAGAGGAGTTCCGGAGCCAGGCCATAGGGCCAGCCATCGGCATAGGAGTATTCCGCTCCATAACGGGTATGCCGTTCTTGGATAGTTCCGGCAAGAACGGGGTCCAGCACGGGGCAATCCGCCCAGGCGTAATAGGTAAAGTCAAAGCCGCGGGAAATATCGGCCAGGGTATCCAGGAGGATCTTTTTGGTCCATACCGGCCGGGTAATACCCTCAAAATGCCTTTGGCCGGGGAGGGCGGAAAGTTTTTCAGTTTGTAAGTTCTCTCCGGTTAACAGGACAATCTTACTCACCCCCGGAAAAGATCCGGCCTTTTCCAAGGCGCAATCCAGGGCATTTTTACCGGAAAAAACATATTCCAAGGCCGCCTCAGAAAGGCTGCCTCCATATAAGACGGCAAGGGCATTCATACGATAACAGTATCGGCATTTTTCACCCCGGGGGTTAGTTATGCTACCCAGCGATCGCCGCGGTTGTATCCAGAATCGACTGCCATTGGATGTCCATGGATTTGATAAGGGCGATCTGGTTACGGCAGCGATCCAGGTTATGATCCTGCCGGGCGATATGATAGTAATGATCCCCCTCAAGATAATCGGTCAAAAAGCGAAGCCCCATAATCTGGGTAATATTCCGTCCCGATTCGGCGATAAGGGCCTTTTCCTCTTCCTGGAGAAATTCCAGCGCCTCCGACAGATACCCCTCCAGAAGGGCCTCAAAAAAACGGAGGTCAAATTCAACTTTTGAAAGATCCCGCTCATCTTCCTCCGCCCGGGTAGTAACGGTACGGATCAGATCTCCGGTATCGAAAAGACTGGTTCCGGGCATAACCGTATCCAGGTCTCCCACGCAAAGGGCCTGGGCGTTCTCATCGTCGATGAGGATATTGTTCATTTTGGTATCGTTGTGGCATATCCGTTCGGGAATTCGCCCTTCCCGAAGGGCCCGGATAAGGATGCCTCCCCGTTCTTCATTTTCTTGCATAAAGGCAATTTCTTCCCGCACCTGCCTTACCCGGCCGAGGGCGTCCCTGGAAACCGCGTCATAAAAACGACGGTACCGTTTTTCCATATTATGAAAATCCGGGATCGTTTCATGCAGCCGCCCCCCGCCGAGGTCCGCCAGCTGTTTCTGAAAATTACCGATACTCTTTCCCAAAAACCGGGCCTGTTCCGGAGAGGAGGCTACCTCCAGGGCATGGGTCCCTTCAATGAATAAATAGGTCCGCCACCAGCCGCCCCCGGCGTCCCGGACCCAGAGCTTGCCCTCCCGGGAAGGAACCACCGTTAAGGTCCGGCGGCTCCTCCCGGAAACACCGGCGGCGGCGAGCTTTTTCGCAATATGCGTGGTAACCCGTTCGATATTCTCCATCACTTCGTCGGGACGGACAAATACTTTTTCGTTAATCCGTTGATGCAGATACCGTACCCTGGTCCCCGCCTGGTCCCACCGGGACATAAAGGTATCGTTGATGTGGCCGGACCCAAAGGGCGCGGCGGTTTCAAATTCTCCATGTATGGAAAATTGGTGAACCAGGTCTAACAATAGGGATAAACGAAGATTTTCCGCCATCATACCCTCCTGAGCGAAACGGGATACACCCGAGCCATTCCCAAAACTCGGTTGGTTTGGGGAATGGCTTCAATTAATACCTGCGCTTATCCATAGCGGGTCAGGTAAAAAACATGGACACTTACGCCATTATACCCTATTTTATTTAAAAAGGGTAAAAATTTTTTAAATGACGGAAAAAACAGTTCTTTTTTTGATAAAGCAGGAGGCTTTCCCAAAACCCGGTTGGTTTTGGGAAAGCCTCGAAGTACAACGGCTTTTTAAAATTGGTTTATAGGGAGAAGCCATGGAAACACAGACCGCTCAGGGGATAATTTTCGATATGGATGGGGTTCTGACCGATTCGGAGTGGTTTATCGCCGAAGCGGCGCGGCTGATGTTTCAGGAGACCCACCATAGGGTCGTTACCCACGGGGACTTTCTCCCCTTTGTGGGGCTGGGGGAAAACCGCTTCCTCGGGGGGGTAGCGGAAAAATACGGCATAGAAGCCTTTGACATCGAGCGGGATAAGGCGAGGACCTACGGGATTTACGGTGATATTGTCAGGGGAAAACTCAAGGCCCTGCCGGGATCGACGGCCTTTGTCCGCCGCTGTCGCGGCCTGGGATTCAAGACCGCCCTGGCCACCAGCACGGATTATACCAAGATGATGATAAACCTGACCGAAATAGGACTAGCCGGCAGGGGGGATGGCACCGCCCAAGACAGCGGGACCGGAGGAACTACCGGCTTTTTCGATGCCCTCGTCAACGGCCTTGACGTGGAGCGGCGCAAGCCTTTTCCGGATATTTTCCTGGAAGCGGCCCGGCGCATCCGCATCGATCCCCGCCGCTGCTGGGTGGTAGAGGACTCAGTCGGGGGAATCGCGGCGGCAAAGGCCGCGGGGATGCGCTGCCTCGCCCTGCTCACCACCTTTCCGGAGGCGGAGATCCGGGCCGCCGGGGCGGACCGGATCGTGCGGGATCTTTCCGCTATAGAGCCGGAGGAGCTGTGGTAAAAGGTAGAAATGCGAGCATTTCCCAAAACCCGGTTGGTTTTAGAAAATGCTCTTGAAAAAGCGGTCTAAAGCCCGCTTTTCCCATAAATCTAAGGTTGCTTTCCCAAAAACTGAAGTTTTGGAAAAACCTCATGCTATTGCACAATATGCAGGTATTCCTTCAAACCCTGCTGTAATATCTGGGAAAAAGGCGCATTGGCCTTTTCCGCCTGATGGTCCAACCATGCGGGAATTGACAGGGTCTTTTTAACCGCCCGCGTATTATGCTGCCACAGGTACTCATCAGGGTCGGCGGCAACGAAATTCACAAACTGATCCGGAAATTTGCAGAGCCTGGCGATTTCTCTTTGGCTGGACGCTGGTGGTATGACTTCTCCTTTATTCTCCGCATCCCACAACCACATTTCGATGGCATCCTGTACCATATAGAGCGCTTCTGCCAAACTGCTTCCAAATGTATGAAGTCCCGGTAAATCAGGGACACTGACCAGGATATTCCCCTCTTCAGGAGTGAAAATTGCCGGATATACATATTTCATTCTTTTCTCCTGTATCCGTCTTGAGCTTACTCCAGCCCCGCGTTCTTTAGGATAGCTTTTACCGTCCCTTTTGGGATGTCATCAGTATGCCGGGGTATAGGGATTTTTACTCCGGGCCGGGGTTGAGCCCTGACAGCGCCATCCATGGCGCTTTTTCCTCCCGTTGGTCGGCGGGCTCAACCCTTCAAGTCCAGGCCCATAAACAAAAACAGCCCCTAATAGGGCTGCGTTTTCTGGGCCTTCCTGGACTTGAACCAGGGACCTACGGATTATGAGTCCGCAGCTCTAACCAACTGAGCTAAAGGCCCGTATTTTCTGCTGTTATAGCGCATAAGCAGTCAGTACGGCGATACTTTTTTACTACTCGATTACAGAGATACCCCAAAAAACACGGCATGTCAAGCGGCCCGGAAAAGACCCTTGCGGAAATTTTCCATATGGACTATACTATTTCTATGTTTTTGACCACCGCAGCCTCAAAAACAGCCCCCGCCCCTTGTTTTGTGGAGCAAAACGCCAAGGCGAAGCCGCAGGCTTCGCCCCGGCTCCCGGCTCCCGGCTCCCGGCTCCCGGCTCCCGGCTCCCGGCTCCCGGCTCCCGGCTCCCGGCTCCCGGCTCCCGGCTCCCGGCTCCCGGCTCCCGGCTCCCGGCTCCCGGCTCATATTATACTTTATGCAAAACCAATCATGTCAAGTATCCAATAGCCCAATTTTCCCTTTTTTATGACCCCGCGCTGAAGGGGCCGCCCCTTTTCTCATGCGGACAAGACAACGCCCCGTTTTCTTTAGACAACAGCCTGCTGTCTTTAGCCAATGACCCGCTGTCTTTAGCCAGTACTCCGCCGTCTTTAGACAACAGCCTGTTGTCTTTAGCCATTGATCCGTTGTCTTTAGCCAATGTCCCGCCGTCTTTAAACCGTAACCCGTTGTCTTTCGACAATGCCCTATTTTTTTTAAACAAGGAGACCTGGAACATGAGTCAAAGAAGCGACTGGCTCCCCGGAACCCGGGAGGGCCAACTCTCCATGGCGGTGGTATGGAACACCGCGCTGCAAAACCACGCCGCGGCGTGGAACATTCCCCCCTCGGTACCGATGGAATTCTCCCCCTTGGTGGACGCCGCCGCGGCCGCCCTGAGCGCCGCCAAAGACGAAGCCACCCGTACCCCCGTGGCAACGGCCCAATGCAGAACCGCCTTTGAAGCGCTGACCGCCGCCCTGCGGGACATAAAAAAACGATATATCTATGTGCCGCCCTTGACCGAAGCCGACATCGTCAGCCTGGGGCTCAAACTCCGGGATACGACCCCCACGGCAAGCGGAACCCCCACGGCCCAGGTAACGGTGGAGAACTACCTGGTGGGCCGCCACGAGCTGGGGGTCAGGATCGTCTACGTTACCGGCAGCCCCGACGACCCCGCGAACAAGGGCTACCGTATCTGGTACAGCGTCATCGCGCCGGGCGAAACGCCCCCCACCACAAAGCCCGACGACCTGCGCAAGTCTTTTTTCACCAGGCGGAGGAAGGACCTGATCGAGTTCGACTATGGGGACAGCGGGAAGGCCGTGTATCTTGCCGTGCAGATAGAGAACGACGGGAAGAAGGGGCCCTGGGGGCCGATGGTCAATGCCCTCATTCCATGAGGGCGGAGGGATGAAGAAATGGTCCTCCCGCGGCCCTTTGACCTTTGCCATAACGACGGCCTTTGCCGGGCCTGTGCCGCGCCGCATTACCGACGGGACCCGCTCACTCACTTCGTGTGCGGTTATTTGGCGGAGAGCCGATGGTTTCGGCGCTTATTCCATGAGGGAGAGAAAAATGGAGTTGATAAAAGGAAAGTATTATACAAAAGAGGACTTCGGTATTGGATTTCCCCGGCAATTTGGCGGAATATTCGATATTAACGGGGAAATCTATACATTTTTTACCATGGGAGAAAATTCATTGGGAAAAAAATATGATGATTTCCCTATGGATGATGGTTTTGTGTATGAAGGACGGGACGACTCCCAGCTTATTGCGTATGGGGTACAACGATCCGGCCATTATCAGATATTTACCCGTAACTTCTTTATGGGTCTTTTTACCTATATCGGCAAAGGCTGTCGTGAAGAACGCTACGACGACACCCACAACAAAATCTTTTTTGAAACGCCCTAAGGCGTACCGCGATGGGACAAGACAGGGGCGCCGGTTCTGTAATAAAGCCGTATTGTAAAAGGAGTATTGAGTATGAAACGGTATCTATGGCGAATCTTTGCGCCGGCGCTGGTTTTGGTTATTGCGGGCTGCGCCACCACCGGCGGAAGCGGGGATCTTCTCAACAAAAAGATGTATGACCGGGCGATTGAGGACTACAGCGTAGCCCTGCTGATAGACCCCAATAATGCCGCCGCCTATATCAACCGGGGCATTGTGTATGGCAATAAAGGAATGCCTGACCGGGCGATTGAGGATTTTAACGCCGTCCTGTGGCTCAATCCTAATTTTGCTAACGCCTATTACAACCGGGGCATTGCGTATTACAATAAAGGGATGTATGACCGGGCCATTGAGGACTTCACCGCCGCCCTGCTGATAGACCCCAATTATGCCGCCGCCTATGTCGGCTGGGGTCTTGTGTATGGCCTCAAAGGGATGTATGACCGGGCCATTGCGGACTACAACGTCGCCCTGCGGATCAATCCCAATAATGCCGATGCCTATAACAACCGGGGCGTTGCGTATAAAAACAAAGGGATGTATGACCGGGCCATTGAGGACTATACCGCCGCCCTACGGATCGAACCCAATTATGCCCTCGCCCATTACAACCGGGGTCTTGCGTATAACGCCAAAGGACTGTATGACCGAGCCATTGAGGACTACAGCGCCGCCCTGCGGATCGAACCCAATTATGTCCTCGCCCATTACAACCGGAGTCTTGCGTATAACGCCAAAGGACTGTATGACCGGGCTATTGAGGATTATACCGCTACCCTGCTGATAGACCCCAATTATGCCGCCGCCTATTACAACCGGGGTCTTGCGTATAACGCCAAAGGGCTGTATGACCGGGCCATTGATGACTACACTGTCGCCCTGCGGATCGAACCCAATCTTGCCGCCGCCTATAACAACCGGGGTGTTGCGTATAGCGACAAAAGGATGTACGACCGGGCGATTGAGGACTTCACCGCCGCTTTGCGGATCGACCCCAATTATGCCAACTCCAGGAGTAATCTTGAAGCGGCACGAAAGGCGCGAGGGTATTAGGCGTCTGCTTCTTGCCTTTCCCGGCCATGCCCGCAGGCTTCGCGGGTAAGGCTCAAGCAGCCGGTCGTTCCGCCCCGCTCCATTCCCCCTGTTTTTTAATATTTTTGAACGCTTACTTGATCAATTCCCAAAATGGGACTATCCTCCCCATTTATAGAAGGCGTGTATGCTCAAGTATATCATCAAAAGACTTATGCTGATGATCCCCGTCTTATTGGGGGTTACGTTTATCGTCTTTTTTATTATGAATCTCACCCCCGGGGACCCCGCGGTGCTGATCCTGGGGGAACAGGCCAGTCCCGAGGCCATAGCCCAGGTTCGGGAAGAATTGGGCCTCAACGATCCCCTCCTGGTACGGTACGTTACCTATATCAAGAATATGTGCCGGGGCGATCTGGGGATCTCCTACCGGAATAAGCTCAGCGTGTGGGACCAGGTTTGGGATAAATTCCCCAACACCTGTATCCTGGCCTTTGCGGGGATCATCGTCGCCCTCGTTATCGGGATCCCCGTGGGCATCCTGTCGGCGAAAAAACAGTATACCGTCCTGGACAATATCACCGTGGTCCTGTCCCTGGTGGGGGTTTCCATGCCGAATTTCTGGCTGGGCCTGCTGCTTTCCCTGCTTTTTGCCCTTAAACTGGGCTGGCTCCCCTCCCAGGGCATGGGCTCCGGCTTTTTTCCCCTGCTCAGGAGCGTTATCCTCCCCGCCATAACCCTGGGAACCGGGGTGGCCGCCACGGTAGTCAGGATGACCCGGTCTTCTATGCTGGAAGTCATCCGCCAGGACTACATCGTTACCGCCCGTTCCAAGGGGATCACCGAAAAGGAAGTAACCCGTAAGCATATGTTTAAAAACGCCCTTATCCCCATCATCACCGCGGTGGGCCTGGAGTTCGGCATCCTCCTGGGGGGGGCCATGTTGACCGAAACCGTGTTTTCCTGGCCCGGCTTGGGAAGGCTCATGGTGGATGCCATTACCCGCAAGGATATTCCCATGGTCCTCGGTTCGGTTATTTTTATGGCGGTCATGTTCTCCCTGGTGAACCTCGCGGTGGATATAATTTACGCCTTTGTGGATCCCCGGATTAAATCCCAGTACAAAGCCGCGGAAATAAGGAATGCGGCATGAAACAAACCAAACAGCGTTCCCTCTGGGGCGAAGTGTGGCGCAGACTGAAAAAAAACAAATTGGCCCTGGTCGGTTTGGGGTTCCTTGTCCTTCTATTTGTCATTGCCATAACCACCATCATCATTGACGCGGTAACCCACGGGATGGTTTACAACACCTATGTGATTAAGCAGAATCTCCGCATGAGGCTCCAGGGGCCCAGCCCGGGGCAGCCCTTTGGCCTTGATGAATTCGGCAGATCCATCCTGTACCGTATGCTCTGGGCCATACGGTACAGCCTCTTTATGGGAACCGCCGCCATCGTCGTGTCTACCATCGTGGGGGGTATCCTGGGGGCCCTGGCAGGGTACTACGGAAAGATGGCCGATAATTCCATCATGCGTTTTATGGATGTCCTCCTGGCCATCCCCTCCATGCTTCTCGCCACCGCTATCGTGGCGGCGCTGGGGACGAGTCTGGTTAATGTCCTTATCGCCATTGCCATATCCTATATCCCCACCTTTGCCCGCACGGTCAGGGCTTCGGTGCTCACCGTCAAGGAACAGGAATATATTGAGGCGGCCCGGGCCCTGGGGGCGGGGGATTTCCGCATCATTTTTAAATATATCATCCCCAATTCCATGGCGCCCTTGATAGTCCAGGCCACCCTGGGGGTTGCGGGGGCGATCCTTTCCATAGCGGGCCTTTCCTTCCTGGGGCTGGGTATACAACCCCCCACCCCCGAATGGGGCTCCATGCTTTCCGGGGCCCGTTCCTACATCCGGGAAGGCTGGCACATCACGGTGATCCCCGGGCTGGGCATTATGCTGACCATCCTTGCCCTGAACGTGCTGGGGGACGGGCTGCGGGATGCCTTGGACCCTCGGCTTAAAACCTGAGGGGCGGATCCATGAAAGCAGGGGAATTGCTCCGGGTAGAGGATTTGACCATCCGGTACGTAACCGATGACGGTATTGTGGAAGCCCTGAATGGGGTGAGTTTATCCCTCAAGGAACAACATACCCTGGGCCTGGTGGGTGAGACCGGCGCCGGAAAAACCACCCTGGCCAAGGGCATCATGGGGCTTATTCCGGATCCCCCGGGGGAAGTCCTCACGGGCAAGGTGGTTTTTGACGGACAGGATCTGCTTAAAGAGGGGGAAGGAAAGATGCGGGCCATCCGGGGCAGCCAAATTTCCATGATTTTCCAGGACCCCATGACCAGCCTGAACCCGGTGATGACCGTAGGGGACCAGATCATGGAGGTTATCAAAACCCACAATAAAAAACTGACCGGCCGGGCGGCGGTGGCGGCGGTACGGGATATGCTGGAAACGGTGGGCATCTCCGCGGACCGGATAGCGGAGTATCCCCATCAATTTTCCGGGGGTATGAAACAGCGGGTTATCATCGCCATCGCCCTGGCCTGCAATCCCAAATTACTCATCGCCGATGAACCTACCACCGCCTTGGACGTAACCATCCAGGCCCAGGTGCTGGAAATGATTCGGGATATAAAAGCCCGGCTCCATACCGCCATGCTGCTGATTTCCCACGATTTGGGAGTGGTGGCTCAAAACTGCGATCATGTGGCGATTATGTATGCCGGGGAGATTATGGAATACGGAAGCCTCCGGGATATTTTTAAAACCCCCCGGCATCCCTACACCATAGGTCTTTTGGATTCCATTCCCAGCCTCGCGAAGGAAGTACGCCGGCTTAAACCCATTCAGGGACTCATGCCGGATCCCACGGATCTTCCCCGGGGCTGTAAATTCCATACCCGGTGTAATTATGCGATCCCCGCCTGTACCGCAGCGATTCCCGGGCTTATCAACCTGGGTAACACCCCGGAAGCGGAACATTCGGTCCGCTGCCTCCGCGCCCGGGAACTTTCCCTCCGGGGAGCGCCGTAATGGAAAAAAAAGAACTCCTCCGGGTGGAACACCTGAAAAAATATTTTCATACCCCCGCGGGATCCCTGCATGCGGTCGATGACGTTACCTTTACGGTAAACACCGGAGAAACCCTGGGGGTAGTGGGGGAATCGGGATGCGGCAAAAGCACCCTGGGCCGGGTCATCCTGCGGCTCCACGAACCCACCGCGGGCAGGGTGTTTTTTGAGGGGTATAATATCCTGCATTATAACAAAGAACAGGTAAAACGCCTGCGCCGGAACATACAGATCATCTTCCAGGATCCTTTCGCGTCTTTGAATCCACGGATGACCGTGAGCGAAACCATCAGTGAGGCCCTGGTCATCCAAAGGCTCTATTCCCCCCGGGACAAGGCGGGGCTGCGGAAACGCGCCCTGGAACTGATGGAGATGGTGGGCCTGGCCGAGCGCCTGGTCAATACCTATCCCCATGAACTGGACGGCGGCCGGAGGCAGCGTATCGGTATAGCCCGGGTCCTGGCCCTGAATCCTAAACTTATCGTATGTGACGAACCGGTCAGCGCCCTGGATGTGTCCATCCAGGCCCAGATCCTCAACCTTATGCAGGATCTTCAGGATGAACTGGGATTTACCTATCTGTTTATCACCCACGATCTTTCGGTGGTAAAACACCTCTCCGACGATATTCTGGTTATGTACCTGGGACAGATGGTGGAAAAGGCCCCCACCGCCAGGCTTTTTGAAAACCCCCTCCATCCTTACACCAGGGCCCTGCTTTCGGCGATCCCCGTACCGGACCCGGACTTCGGCATAAACCGTACCATCCTCACGGGGGAACTCACTTCCCCCATAGAGCCCGCCCCGGGCTGCCGTTTTGCCAAACGGTGCCCCCAGGCGCGGGAACGCTGCCTGGGGGCGGACATTCCCTTTCGGGAGATAGAGGAAAATCATTTTGTCGCCTGCGGGGAAATTTGAGGAGTGGGCCGCCGGGTTCAACCGGCCGTGAGCAGAAGCGGTTAAGGGCGCCGGTTTCAAAAACCGCGTTTTTTGAAACCGGTTCCCCAAAAAGCGCCGTTCGCTTTTGCGTATCAATTGAGCATTTCCCAAAACCCGGTTGGTTTTAGGAAATGCTCTTGAAAAAGCGGTTAGCCCGCTTTTTTCCATAAATCCAAGGTAATGTTTTCAAACCGCGCGTTTGAAACAGCCCCACATTTTGTCAGGAGGCAAATAATGATGAAGAAAATCGCGAGGGTCCTTTTGTTGGCAGGCTTGGTCCTGGTATACATCGGTTGCGGCGGCGGCAGTTCCGGCGGCGCCGGCGGTTCCGCCGGGGGGGGAGGTGAATACAAAGACACCATCACCTGGGGGCAGGGGGCGGATGTTACCTCCTTCGATCCCCATGTGGGCAGGCAGACCCCGGCGGTCCAGGTGACCAACCATATATTCGATACCCTGGTCCAATTCGACGGGACAAGTTCCGAAGTTATCCCCCAGATCGCCGAATCCTGGGAACAGCTCTCCCCTACTTCGTATCGTTTCCACATACGGCAGGGCGTCAAATTTCACGACGGGACCGAGCTGACCGCGGAGGATGTCAAATACTCCCTTGACCGGGCGGTGGCGAGCTCCATGATCTCCTATCTGATGGACTTCATTTCCGAGACCATCATCGAGGGTCCCTATACGGTGGTGGTTAATACCCATTTCCCCTATGCCCCCACCCTGAGGAATCTTTCGGTTCCCTTCGCCGCCATACTCCCCAAGGCGTACACCGAAACCGATCCGGACATTCAGGCAAAAAAGCCCGTCGGTTCCGGGCCCTATCAATTTGTCTCCTGGACCCAGAGCGATTCGGCGGTCCTCGAAGCCTTTGCGGATTATTATGCCGGTCCCCCCAAGACTAAAAATCTGGTTATGAAGGTTATCCCCGAAGCCTCCCAGCGGACCATTGCCCTGGAGACCGGGGAAATCGATCTGGCCTATGACCTTCCCTCCAATGACCACAAGCTCATCACGGGAAATGAAAAGCTCTCCCTTTTCTTAGCGCCGCCCCTGAGCCTTTTCTACCTTTCCATGCACATGGGAAAGACGCCCTTTGAAAACAAACTGGTACGCCAGGCCATAAGCCACGCCATTGACCGGCAGCTCATTATTGATACCGTCGTAAGCGGCGCCGCCCAGGCGGCGGATGCCATCATCGCCCCCGGCGTATACGGCTATTACAGCGCCGGGGTTGACCAGTACGATCCGGAACGCTCCAAACAGCTCCTTGCCCAGGCGGGATATCCCAACGGTTTTACCACCAGCCTCTGGGTAAACAACAACCAGGAACGGGTCGAGGTAAGCACCGCCATTGTGGATATGCTCAGGGAAGTGGGGATCACCGCCCGGCTCGAAGTGATGGAAGCCGGAGCTTTCTGGGACAAAACCGACAACGGTGAACATGAGATGGCCTTTTTCGGCTGGATAACTTCCACCAAAGACGCCGACTATACCTACTATTCTCTGGGCCATTCCTCCAAATTCGGGCCCGGCGGCAATACCTCCTATATCAGCGATCCCCAGGTTGACGCCCTGATTGAAAAAGGCAGGAACAGTACCGAACCGGCGACCAGGGAACAGGCCTATAAAGATTTGGCGATCCTGCTGGCGGATCTGACCCCCTACATCTCCATCATGTACTCCCCCATCAGCGCGGGGGGCAACAAGCTGGTCGAGCATTTCGAGCCCGATCCGATTGGGTATCACCGGCTCGAAAACGTGCAGGTCAGGAAATAAAAATCTTATGGATAAACAGGAAACATTGACCATGATCGGAGCCCTTTCCAATGCCCCGGGAGTCTCCGGTTTCGAGGATGAGGTCGTGGCGCTCTTAAAACGCTACGCCAGGGATTTGGGCAGCGTTACGGAGGACGCCATGCGGAACCTCTATGTAAAACGCCCCGGATGGGGTGACGGACTCCCGGTGCTGCAGCTCGACGCCCACAGCGATGAGGTAGGATTTATGGTCAAGGCCATCCGCCCCAACGGGACCCTGGATTTTATTCCCCTGGGGGGCTGGGTCCCCGCAACGGTCCCCGCCCACCGGGTGCTGGTCCGTACCGGGGAAGGCAGGTGGATCCCCGGCGTCATTGCCAGTAAGCCCCCCCATTTTTTGAGTGAAGCGGAACGGAAGGAAGCCCCGGATATGAAGGACATGGTGATTGACGTGGGGGCCTCCAGCGACCGGGAGGTCCGGGAGGATTTCCGCATACCCATCGCCGCCCCGGTGGTTCCCGATGTTACCTTTGAATACCGCGCCGACCATGATCTTATGCTCGGTAAGGGTTTTGACAACCGTATGGGCTGCGCGGCGGTCATTGCCACCCTCAAAGAACTGGCGGAGGAGCATCCGGGGGTAGCCATTACCGGAGCCTTTGCCTCCCAGGAGGAGGTGGGGCTCCGGGGGGCCACGGTTACCGCCCAAGAGGTCAAACCGGATATAGCCATTGTTTTTGAAGGCTGTCCCGCGGACGATACGGTGGCGGAACCCTACGCGGTCCAAACCGCCATAAAAAAGGGGCCCATGCTTCGGCACATCGATGCCCGGATGATCACCAATCCCCGGTTCCAACGGTTTGCCCTGGATACGGCCCGGTCCCAGGGTATCCCCGTTCAGGAGGCGGTACGGACCGGGGGCTCCACCAACGGCGGCGCCATCCATCTGAGCGGCCAGGCGGTGCCGGTCATCGTGATCGGTATTCCGGTCCGGTATATCCATACCCATTACGGCATAAGCGCCTACGCGGATTTTGAATATTCGGTGCGCCTCGCCTGCGCCGTTATCCGCGGCCTGCGTACGAACCTCATCGTGGGGTTTTAACCCATGGCCATCGGGGGCATATTTTGTCTTGAAAAACATCCTCCCGCCGGAGCTTCCGGCGGGAGGGCCTCCGGGGGGCTGGCGGATAAGCTGGGCGGCGAGGACCGGCGGTTTTGCCTGTCGGGCCGCTGTGCCATCTATTACTGCCTCCGGGATCTCATGCCGGGGGTCCCTCCTAGGAGCCTGTTGCACTTGTAGGTTTTTGCGGCACTTTGTACCGCAAAAACCACGATAAACGGGCTCCTTTGGGAGTTTGCAAGGTAAAAAATCGCCTTGCAGGCGATTTTTGGAGGTTTTATGCGCTTTAGCGCAACAAACTCCTGCAGTTTGTTGCGCTAAAGCGCAGCAGGCTCCCCGGGGTGATGGGAAGGCCGGGGGAATTCCCCCTCCCCGCGGCCTCGAATTATTCACTATTCAGAGGCTTTCCCAAAACTTCAGCTTTTGGGAAATGCTCACTTCGCTTACGGGATCACCGCGCTCTGGATCTCGCTGGGGCGGCCCCGCTCCCCCTTCTCGTTCTGCCACTGGAGGCAGACGTAGACGGTCTTGCCCCGCTCCTCCTCGGTGAACTCAAGGACGTGGGGGGTGCGGGTGGCCAGGACCGTGTTAGTCAGGGCTTTTTCGTCCGCCGGGGGGGCGTCCAGGACGGCCCAGGAGAT
>JAISOO010000072.1 GCA_031275595.1 Spirochaetaceae bacterium
GATCCCCTCCAGGTGACGGATCAAGACCGGTTCCTTAATACCGCCCTTGGGGGCTGCTACCGGGGAGAGCCCCGGGAATTACTGGAACATATCCACCGCATCGAAGCCCGGTTCGGCCGGGACCGGCAGAAGGAACGCCGCTGGGGGGAACGTCCCCTGGATATCGACATCCTCCTTTTCGGCAGCCATGTCCTGTCCGAGCCCCCGGAACTGGAAATTCCCCATCCCCGGCTTACTGAGCGCCGGTTTGCCCTGGTTCCCTTACTGGAACTTTTTCCCGACGCGCTGGATCCCCGGACCGGCAGGGCTTACCGGGTTTTTATGGAAGAACTCCCCCGGCAGGGTATTTACTATGCGGGCCCGGGGGGATATACTGATCGCAAATGGACATTCAAAACTCAAACGCGGTCCGAAGTTTTAGAATAAATGAATTTGAAGGCCCGCTGGACCTTCTTCTTTTTTTAATAAAAAAAAATGAGGTTAATATTTATGATATCCCCGTGGCCCAGATCACTGAACAATACATTGATTATTTAAAGTACAGTACCGCGCTGGATCTGGAGGAATTGACGGAATTTCACGTCATGGCGGCGACTCTGCTTTATATAAAATCCCGGATGCTCCTGCCGGTGGAGCTCGAAGCCGATGAGGAGGCCGAGGATCCCCGGCAGGAACTGGTGGAAAAACTCGTGGAATATCAGAAATTTAAAAAACTCTCCCAGCTTATGGAAGAAAAGGAACGGGAGGCCGAATGGGTTATCGAACGGAAAAAACTTCAGCGGGCCCTCCCATTTACGGAGGATACCCTCTGGGAAAAAGTCGATGTTTGGGATCTTTTAAAAACCTTTTCCGGCCTTATGGCCCATCTTTCGGGGGAACATATCCTCGACCTCTATGAAGAGGTGTCTATCAATGAAAAAATCGCCCTCATGTCGGAATTGATGGAAATCCGGGGGGAATGCACTTTTGCGGATCTCCTGGTGCGGAACGGCTCGGTTATGGATATTGTATGCGCCTTTCTGGCGATTCTTGAGGCGGTAAAAACCCGGACGGTTTCTATTTTCCAAAACCGTATGTTTGGGGATATAATCATTCGGCCTTATGAGGGTGTCCATGGAGTTACGGTTGGAGAAAGAAACAGCGTTAATTGAGGCGATTTTATACCTCGAGGCGGATCTCTTGGACGAAGCCGCCCTTTCGCGGATATCCGGCCTTTCCCGGGAGGTGGTTAAATTGGCCTTGGAGGCCCTGGAAAACCGCTATGCCCAGGAAGATTCGGGGGTAGAACTGTCCCGAATCGGCGGGGGAGTGATGATATCTCCGAAAAAAGAGTACTGGGATAACCTGAAGGAACGGTACGGTAAAAAAAATGAGTCCAGGTTGTCCAAGGCCGCCCTGGAAACCCTCTCGATCATTGCCTATTCCCAGCCCATTACCCGCAGTGAAATTGAGGCGATCCGGGGGGTCCAGGCGGATACGATGATACGGCTCCTTTTGGATAAGGAACTGATCCGGGAGACAGGAAAAAAAGACATTCCCGGAAAACCCATCCAATACGGAACTACCCGGGAATTTTTAAAATTTTTCCGCTTGGAAACTATCGCGGATCTCCCCAAACTCAACGAAAAAGAGAGCGATCGGTTTGAACTCGACGGACAAGGTTAAAACCGCCCCTCGGGAGGGGGGGGAGGCCCTCAGGCTGCAGGTCTACCTGGCCCACGCCGGGGTGGCTTCCCGGCGGGCCTCGGAAAAGCTCATCGCCGAGGGCAGGGTTTCGGTAAACGGCCGGATCGTGTCCACTCCCGGCGAAAAGGTATCCCCGGAAGCGCAGGTCTGTCTGGACGGGGTGCTTTTGCGGCCGGAAGGGGTTTTCCACTATCTGGCCCTCCACAAGCCTCCCCTGTATATCTGTAGTTCCTCCGATCCCCAGGGCAGGCCCCTGGTACGGGAGTTGCTGCCGGGAAATATCAAAGAACGGCTCTACCATGTGGGCCGCCTGGATTTCCGTTCCTCCGGCCTCATCCTCTTTACTAATGACGGCGGCTTTGCCGCGAAAGTAAGCCACCCCTCGGCGGGAATTGAAAAAGAATATCTGGTGGAAGCCTCCGGTCCCATTCCCGATAAGGTACTGGAGGATTTTGTCCGGGGCGTTGTAATTGACCAGGTTTTTTATCAGTCCTCAGAAATAGAACGGCTGGGAAAAAAGTCCCTGCGGATTGTTTTAATCGAGGGAAAAAACCGGGAGATCCGCCGGGTTTTTTCTTATTTTCACCTGCACCCGGTGAGGCTCCACCGGGTTAGGATTGGACCGGTACGGTTAGGCGTCCTGGCGGAGGGCGCATCAAGACCCCTTGCCCTTGAGGAACGGGAAGAATTGACAGTGGGACATAACTCCCCCGGGTGACCGTGGTTATCCGTAACAGAGGAGCGGGATAAAATGCCGATCAAAAAAACAGTGGGGAATGAATTGTCCCATGAAACCGCCGGCCGTAATATAATACCCCCCGGGGGGGATAACTCCCCGCCGGCCGTAAACCCGGGGATTCTCCATCCCGAAATTCTCCAGACCGGGGATGATGGGGATCTATCCCTGCGGCCCCGGAGCCTGAGGGAATTTTTGGGCCAGGCGGCGCTCAAGGAAAATCTGGGGGTTTTTATCTCCGCCGCCAAGGCCCGGAATGAGAGCCTGGACCATCTTTTCCTCATCGGCCCTCCGGGGCTGGGAAAAACGACCCTGGCCCAGGTAGTGGCCCGGGAACTGGAGGTCGACTTCAAGGTAACTTCCGCCCCGGCTCTGGATAAACCCAAGGACCTGGCGGGGATCCTTACCACGGTAACTGAGAAAACAGTTTTTTTTATCGACGAGATCCACCGGCTTAAGCCCGCCATCGAGGAGATGCTCTATATCGCCATGGAGGATTATGAGCTGGACTGGATCATCGGCCAGGGACCCAGCGCCCGGACTATCCGGATCCCCATACCTCCCTTTACCCTGGTGGGGGCCACCACCAAGGCGGGGAATGTTTCAAGCCCGCTGATTAGCCGTTTTGGGATCACCTGCCGGTTTTCCTTTTATGAGCAGGCCGATATGGAGGCCATAGTCCGCCGTTCCGCGGGGATCCTCCGGGCCGTCATTGATGATGACGCCGCGGCCCTTTTGGCAAGTTCCGCCCGGGGAACCCCCCGAGTCGCGAACCGGATCCTCCGGCGGATGCGGGACTTTGCCCAGGTTATGGGGAAGGCCGCCATTACCCGGGAGGTGGTGGCGGAGGGGCTTAAACGGCTTGAGATCGATTCCCTGGGTTTGGAACGGCATGACCGGGAGATCCTCAGAATTATCATAGAACGATACCAGGGCGGACCTGTGGGGGCGGAAACCCTGGCCATCTCCGCAGGGGAGGCGGTGGACACCCTGGAAGATTACTACGAACCCTACCTCATCCAGTCGGGGCTGCTTCAGCGTACCCCCCGGGGCAGGGTGGTAACGGCCCTGGCCTATGAACATCTGAACCTTTCCCGAAAAAACCATGAAGACGCAGGCTTTCTTTTTTGATCTTCCCCCGGCGCTCATTGCCCAGTATCCCCCGGTGGAACGGGGACAGAGCCGGCTTTTGGTACTGGACCGGGAAAGGGGGTGCTGCGGTCATCATATGGTGGGGGATCTGCCGGAGCTTTTGGAACCCCGGTCCCTCTTGGTGTTTAATGATTCCCGGGTCCGCAAAGCCCGGCTGCTGGGAAGGGCGGAAAAAACCGGCGCCCGGGTGGAATTCCTCCTCCTTACCAAACCGGATGTCCTGACCTGGAAAACCCTGGTTCAGCGCTCAAACCGCCGCCGTCCCGGGAGCCGTTATGTATTTGCCGGCGGCGTTACCGCGGAAATCACCGGAGCCGAGGGGGAATTCCGGTTTCTCCGGTTTGACCGGATCATAGATGATGATTGGCTGGACCGGTACGGCCGCGTCCCCCTGCCGCCCTATATCAAACGGGAGGATACCCCCGGGGATAGCGAGCGTTACCAGACGGTCTACGCCGGCCCCCCGGGATCCGCGGCGGCCCCCACCGCGGGGCTCCACTTTACCCGGGAGCTTCTGGGACGGCTGGAAGCGGCGGGGATGGAGACGGCCTATATCACCCTGCATGTGGGCTTGGGGACCTTTCTTCCGGTGCGGACTGAAAACATCGAGGACCATTCCATGCACGAGGAAATTTTTTCCGTCAGCGAAGAAGCGGCGGATAGGATAGAGCGGGCCAAGGCGGAGAAGCGAAGGATCGTCGCCGTGGGAACCACCAGTGTCCGTACCCTGGAATCGGCCTGGAAGGAAGGCCGCCTGGAACGGGGGGAGGGGAGTACCTCGATCTTTATTTACCCGGGCTATTCTTTTAAGGTGGCGGATGCCCTCTTTACCAATTTCCACACCCCCGGTTCCACCCTGCTGATGCTGGTCTCGGCCTTTGCGGGCCGGGAAAAAATCCTGGAAACATATGCCCAGGCGGTACGGGAGGGGTACCGTTTTTTCAGTTACGGGGACGCGATGCTGATCCGGTGACGAAACGTACCTGAGGTTTGAAGCGGTCTTTGGGAAACCTCCGGAAATTCCGTTTTGGTTTCCGGAGGTTTTCGTTTGAGGCTTTTCCAAAACT
Source organism: Spirochaetaceae bacterium (assembly GCA_031275595.1). Next base: position 4,642 of record JAISOO010000072.1, read on the forward strand.
TCAATTTTTGGAACCGGCTTTTTTTTTGAAAAATTTTCTTGACAACGCCCGAATCCCTGGTATAATCAGTTTGATATGTTCCTCTAAAATGTAAGATGCTCAAGAGAATATGAGATGGGCATGGCGGCCGAAGGGTTTGCCATGCCCGTTTTTTATTGTCCCTTGGATAAAAGAGGATCAGAGAAAAGCCGGTGTATGCCGGAAGAAACGAAGCGGAGAAGGAGCGATTGTATGTCTAAAAAAAATGCTGGTGTTAGTAAGGTGATGATCATTGCGCTGATAATGATCCTGGCAGGTGCGATCATCGCGAACATAGCCCATACCAGCGCCGGTTTTGTCAAAATTCACGATATCAAGTATGTGACCGAAGACGGCGCAGAGATGAGGGCTTTGCTGTACGTGCCTAAGAGCGCAAGCGCGGCAGATCCCGCCCCGGTGGTTATCTCCTGTCATGGGTATAATAATACCGCTGAGGTGCAGGACTTAAACTGCGTGGAACTTTCAAAACGGGGCTTTATCGTTATGTCCATAGATGCCTACGGACACGGAGGATCAACCTTCCCCGATGAAAGAATCAACCCGGTCAGCGCCGATATGGGCACCTATGCGGCGCTGCAATATATCGGCACCCTGCCCTATGCCGATTCTTCCAGGGTAGGTATGGTGGGTCATTCCATGGGGGGCTCCACTATCCAGGCGGGGGCCGCGAAGGCCTGGCAGTTAAAAGAAGCCAACCCCACTATCGTGGTCCCCACCGCGGTACTGCCCACTTCCCAGTCCTTTTCTCTCGATGGCGACGGTAATGCCCTGCTGGCACCCTGGCCGATCAATATGGGATCGGTATATGGGCAGTTTGATGAATGGGCGTTAAGTATGTGGGGAACCGTGAAGGGAAGCGACATCAATACCAGCAAGATCGCCCTGGCGGGAATGGGGTTCACCGATTTTCAATATGATACCTACTATGCCTATGGAGAGAAGGTCCCGTTGGATCGTACCGCCGCCATCAACGCGGCGAGACAGGGAAGACTTAGGATAGTTTATCAGCCGCCCCATGATCACCCCATGATTCATTTTAACGGAAGAGCCGTAGGAAATGTGGTGGACTTTTTTGATATTACCTTGGCCGGCGGTAAACTGGCCCCCGTTCCCCAAAGATGGTTTGCCAAGCAGCTGGGGACGGGTATCTCCATGGCAGCCTTTTTTGTATTTATCACCTCCTTTGGCCTGCTGCTTCTCAAAACCGCATATTTCGGCGTCATAAAACAAGCCGAACCGCAGGGGCTTACCACCGTTACCGACGGCAGGAGCAGGCTTCGGTATATAATCATTTTTATTATCGGTCTTATTCCGGCACCGCTCTTGTACAACTGGGCGGTAGGATATTCCATTGATATCCTGTCTTCGGGAAGGGCGGTCAAAATACTCATGCCCGCGAGCCCGGCTTTCCCCCTGCCCTGTGTGAACGGGATTTTTGTGCTCAATATCCTTACCGGAATAATCACCGCAGCCGTTTATCTTTTTGTATTCAAGGTCTTTGCACAAAAAGCCGGATGTACCTTTGAAAACATGGGAATAAAACTTTCCGGCAGGGGTGTGTTCCGTGCGGCGGTTTTGGCGGTCTGTGTATTCGCGGCGGGTTATTTTATGTTGGCCCTCTGTGATTACTTTTTCAAAACCGATTTCCGGTTTTTTACGCTGAGCATTAAAACCCTTACTCCTCCCAAATGGGGTATCTATCTGAGGTATCTGCCGTCATTTCTTTTCTTTTTCCTGGTAAGCGCCATGAGTCAAAATACCTTTACCCGGATCAATAATCAAAATGAAGGGATCAACCTCCTGCTTATGGTCATAGCCAGTTTTGGGGGACTCCTGGTCCTGCATCTGATTGACTATATCGCCCTGATGAATACCGGCGTCAAGGTCTTCCAGTTCATTCCCTTTACCGATGGGAAGATAACCGCGGCCTTGGCGGGGGTGCTGCTGTGGGGGCTCTTGTTTATCCTTCCGGTGGCGGCGGTCATTTCCAGAATCTTTTTCCGGGCAACCGGGTCAATTTGGACGGGGGCTTTTATTAATGCCCTGGTGGTAACCCTCTTTGCGATGTCCAACACGGTGGTAGCGGCCCGGGTTATTTAACCGGTTTTAAGGGTGGGGATGTCCGGGAAATTAGCTTCTTCCGGACATCCTTTTTACAAGACCGGTTCGGAAGCATCAGGTTTCCCCGCCAAATTTCGCTAAAAAACCGCAATTTGGCGGCCATCGAACCGGAGGTCCTCCCGCGCTGTTGACAGGCCGGGAGTTCCGGCATAATGATATAGTCGGTATTTTAGATGCAGAATATTTTGATAAAGAAAAAAGACACCGCCTCCCCGGACGTTTTTTATGAGGTTCTTCATAGCACCCCGGTAATCCTCGCGGTAAAGTCTATGGACGGGCTGGAGAAGAGCATCACCGGAGGCGGCAGGCTTATGTTTGTGCTTTTCGGCGACATCCTTAGTATCCCCTGCATTGTCTCAAAAATCAAGGACGCGGGAAAAATCGCCCTGGTACATATTGATCTTATTGACGGATTGACCTCCCGGGACATTGTGGTTGATTTTATTGCGGAAAACACCCGGGCGGACGGCATCCTGTCCACCAAAACCAATCTACTTAAACGCGCCAAGTCCCGGGGTCTTTTGGCGGTACAGCGTTTTTTTGTTCTGGATTCCATGTCCCTGATCAACATCGAAAAACAGTTTCCCCTGGATTACGCGGACGCGGTTGAGATTTTGCCCGGGGTTATACCCAAGATAATCCGCCGGATCGTCAAGATAATCAACAAACCCGTGATTGCCGGGGGGCTTGTTTCGGATACGGAGGATGTGCAGCACGCCCTGGAGGCGGGGGCGGTATCGGTATCTTCCTCAAATATGGAGCTTGCGTCGGTTTCAAAACTCAAGATTTTTGAAACCGGCCTTGGAAAAAGCGGTTAAGCCCCGGTACCCCCGGCGCTTTTCCTTTGAGGGAACCTCTGGAAATTTCAGCGCCGGGAGTTCCCCGCTTATGATATTTTTTGGCAGGACGAACGTATTAAAAATTTTCCGTATATGTCAAGGTTTACAAGCTCCCAAGCCCTCACCTTATGTTGTAGTTCTTTAATTTGCTTTCTTTTTCTATCTCAATAAAATCTCTGTCATTAGAGCCTTTCCCAAAACCCCAGAAAACAGCCTGGCACGGCTGAAACCGGGGATAGAAAAAACGAGAGAAACCCTGTAAGATTGGAGTTACCAAACCACCAACACAAGGAGACTCTCGTTATGAAAACC
>JAISOO010000066.1 GCA_031275595.1 Spirochaetaceae bacterium
AACCGGACGGGAAAACCGTCATCATGGGGCCGCCGTCGGACTTCCTGAAGGGCAATTACAAACAATTCCCGTTCTAAGCCGCGGATATGTCCGTAATTCACCCGAATTACGGACACCGCAAAAAATACCACCTGCCGAAACCGTGGATCAAACCGTAAAGGGTTCCCCCAGTTGACCGCAGGCGCCGGATACCCCCAGGCCTTTTCCCCTGCGCCGGGTTACCCCGATACCCCGCGTGATCAGGGCTTCGGAAAATTCGTCAATTTCCCGGGGCGCGGGCCGTACCAGGGGGCGGCCTTCAAATTCCATCCCCTCCACCGGGTTCCAGGGAATAAGGTTCACCACCGCATCAAGCCCCCCGGCAAAACCGGCCAGGGCCTCCAGGTCCCGCCGCCGGGTATTGAGCCCGCCCAAAAGCACCACTTCCAGGGTAATCCGGTGCCGGGTTTTTCGCTGATAGTAGGCGAGGGCTTCCTTTAAGCGGGGAAGGGGATTGGACAGGGTTACCGGCATCAGCCGTTTTCGCAGCTCTTCGTCGGCGGTGGTCAGGGAGACCGCAAGCCTTACCTCCGGTCCCTGATCGGCCAAATCAAATATGCCGGGGATGATACCGCTGGTGGAGACCGTAATCCGCCGTTTGGAAATTCCAAGCCCGCCGGGATCGGTGAGGATCCCCAGCGCCCGGCGGAGTTCCCCGCGATTCAGCAGGGGCTCCCCCATTCCCATCATAACGATATTGGCAATTTCCGGCCCTCCGGAACGGATATGAAGAAACTGTTCGACTATTTCCCCGGCGAAGAGGTTACGCCGGAACCCCAGGGCACCGGTTTTACAAAAAACACAGGCCAGGGGACACCCCGCCTGGGAAGAAAGACAGGCGGTACGCCGGCCCTCACCGTCAACCAACAGGACCCCCTCGATCTTCGCTCCGTCCTCCAGGGCTATCCTGAATTTAACGGTTCCGTCGGGATCCTCCAGCCGGGAAGAGATCCTACTGGAATAAAGGGTAAACCGGGAATCCAACGCTTCCCGCAGTTCCCGGGAAAGATCCGTCATATCCTGAAAGGACCGGCTGCCCCGGCTTATCCACCGGTAAACCTGTTTGGCCCGGAACGGCGGCAGGGGTGAAAACAGCGCCTGTAGTTCTTCCAGGGAGAGCCCTGACAATAGGGATTTCGACATAGGGGTTACGAACCCATCCGGGGCATCTTTAGGATTTATATTTTTCCAGAAGTTCGGTCACCGTGGAATTGCGGATCCCTAATTTTTGGAATTCCACCAGTACTTCCACTGCCTGGGCCTTGTCGTTCTTTTTTATCCAACAATCGGCCAATTCCACATAGAGGCGGTAATTTTTGGGATCCTGCTGGATAAGACGCCGCAGGGATTCAATGGCCTCCTGGTATTTATGCTGGATCTTGGCTATCATCGCTAAACCCAGCACCGCGTAGGTGTCAAATTCAATATTCAGCGCCCGGCGATAATAATCTCCCGCCAGGTCAAAATCATTCAGGCTACGGTAGGCGTCTCCCGCCCGGGTCAGGATTACCTTGTTCCGGGGATCCTGTTCAAGGATACGGTTCCAATACTCCAGGGAACGGTTCTGCTGGTTCATACCCCGGTAACAATCAGCCAATCCAAAAAGGGCATAAAAATTGAAGGGTTCTTTTTCAAGGGCTTTTTGAAAATAGGGGATCCCCTTTTCAAAGGTTTTTAATTTACGGTGGCAGTTTCCGATGGAGGTGAGCACCCGGATATCCACCGTCTCTTTATGGGCCTCCAGCATCTTTTCCCAATAAAAAAGGGCGTCCCGGTATTCCTTAAAATCGTAATGGAGATGCCCTAAGCCGATAATCGCATAGGGATTTTGTTCCTCCATATCCAATACCCGCAGGTATACCGCCTTGGAATGTTTGAAATCCCGCACCTTTCGATAGGCATCGGCAACCCGGGTCAGCACGGTAATGTTTTTATCATCGTGAAGCAGGTATTGCTCCCATATTTCTATAGCTTTATGATATTGGTTGAGGGCCTTGTAACAATCCGCCAATCCAAAGAGGGCGTAATTGTTTCCCGGATGGTGGGCTAAACAGTGCCGGTAGTATTCTACCGCATCCCGGAAGGAACCCCGCTTCCGGGTGGCATCCCCCATACCCACCAGGGCGTAATTGTTATTTTCGTCCACCACCAGGATTTTTGTAAAACAATCCATGGCATCGGCGATCTTATTTTCTTTTAAAAGCTGGTATCCTTTCTTTGATAATTCTGAAATCTCTGAAACTTCCTTAATTTCATCAGTTTGATTTTCCGGCCTTTTTTCTTCAATATTAGTATTTATGGAATTTTGATTGCCATGATCACTCATTGGGCTGATCCTCTTCTTCCCGTAATAATGTTTTTATTATAACGGATAAACGCTCAATGATAGGTTCACACTTGGTATGATCCGGCGCTATCCAATACATATGGAGGGCATCCAGATCCCTTCCCTGGGAAACGTAATAATCGCCAACCCTTACTAAACCGTCGGAATATCCGGTCGTTAAAAAAATTCGCCTTGCCCCTTCTATATCCCCGGAGTTGTATAAAATATTACCCTTACGGTTAAGCGCCGCCTTTTGGACGCCGTTTATTGCGGATTTAGAAACGGTTTTTATGAACTCATTTTGAGTTTCAAAGCGATCAAATACTTTTTTATAATCCATTTTGATCCTAACACTACCATGTATACTATAATATAACGTCATTTTTTCCAAATTTACAACTGAATTTTATTAAAATTCGAGGCTGTTTCCAAATTAACTGAGTTTTTGGAAAACCCCGGTAAAAAATCTTATTATAGTAGATATTACTAAATTATTCAAGTATTACGGTTAGATTTTATTTTGAGGCATTACGGTATTTGGTATTATGAACCCTTTTTTAAGCCAACCGGGCGCTGAAACCGGCTTATACCGGCAATGGCGATAGAGCGATTTTTCCCATAAGGGTAAGAAAACCCCTCAAAACTGAAGTTTTGGAACAGCTTCATTCCTTTTTAAAAAAATCAACTACCGACCGGCCGTAGGTCTTTGAATTTTCTATCCGGAGCTGTTCCGGAATATTCCGCCACGATTCCTCCCGGGGCCGATGCACAAGAAGCCGGGCACCTGCCGAAAGAAGGGGTGAATTGGCTATGGCCTGGAGGAGTTCCCCCTTATATTTATAGGGAAAGGGAGGGTCACAAAAGACGATGTCAAATTTTCCTTTGGCCCGTTTAAGATAAAGTTCCACCGCCACAAAACGGCACTTGATCCTGACCGGAGCGATGGAAATATTTTTTAAGAGAATTTTTCGTTTTAAGGGATCCATTTCTACCGTCTCAACAGGTTCCGCCCCCCGGGACGCCGCTTCCAGGGCGATAATACCGGAACCGGAAAACAAATCAAGGAAGGAAACCTGGGTTAGATCTCCCAGGGTAGCAAAAACCGACTCCCGCATCCGGTCCATGGCGGGCCGTATTATCCCTTCGGGAACTTCAATCCGCCGTCCCCGGAGGATTCCCCCGGAAATCCTCATGGCCGATTAAAAATCTTTGAGGAGCTCAATCAACTCGTCGGAGCTGACCACCGTATTATCCGGTTTTTTGCCGGGTTCTATCTTGGATTCAGCAAAGGCTTTTTGCCTAACCAGGGATTGTTTTTGAAAAATACTTATTTTTTCACGGAGCGGCGGTATGGCCGCTCCGGAAATACTTCCCGATCCATTGGCCAATTCCGACAGAACCTCCTCAAATTGGCATTCGGTTTTGGAGAGGTTATGAAGCTGCTCATCCCGTTCTATAAACCGTTTGTTTTCAACTAAATTTTTTAAAAGGAACGTCAGGGTACGATCGATAAAATCAATGTCGGACAGGGTTATTTCCAGGAAAAGTTCGGGTTCCGCGTCGAGGAGCAGCAAATCCCGAATCATCCGGATCCGCATGGAAAGTAAAAAGATGTTATCTTCGAAATTAATATGTTTAACCATAATTTTTTAGTCTGTTTCAAGACCCGGCTGATTTTTGAAACAGGTTCTTCTTACTAGAATATCGGTTTTATTGGATATTTGTATAGTGCGCATTTCCCAAAACCCGGTTGGTTTTAGGAAATGCTCTTGAAAAAGCGGTCTAAAGCCCGCTTTTTCCCATAAATCTAAGGTTGCTTTCCCAAAAACGGACGTTTTGGGAAAGCCTCTGGTTATTAAAAAAAAACGGATAGGATTGCCGCTTAAAACTGAAGTATTAAAGCCAGTATCGATCGGGATAAACGCATAGAAATTCATATTTCCTTACAAGAGAAGCTGTTCCAAAACTTCAGTTTTGGAACAGCTTCTTACCCTTGGAGAAAATTGCATAGGTCGTAAATGCTTACCTTATAAGAAATTAGCAATTTTCTCCCAAAGCCTGTTCTAAAACCAACCGGGTTTTAGAACAGGCTCAAGATAAAGAATTAGATAAAATCGCAAAAAACAGGCTTCTTTTGCTAATTCCTTATACAATAGGGAATTAGTAAATTCCATGCGTTTATCCTGAGTATCGATCAGGGCAACAGCACTTGCTTTTCAAAGCCGGGAAACCGCCAAAAACCTGAAGAATTTTTAACCGCCATGGCGAAAAATGCGAATAAGATGTGTGAATCAATGCTTTTTTCCTTCCCTTTTCGCCTTCTTCGCCGTT
>JAISOO010000087.1 GCA_031275595.1 Spirochaetaceae bacterium
CCCAGGCCCGGACCATCCCCGCGGATATTTCCGCCCTGACAGCGGCCCTTTAGGCCCCGGCGGAGGAGGAGTACGACCATGAAACCATGTCCCTGCGGTTCCGGCCTTGCTTATGCCGAATGCTGCGAGCCCTACATCACCGGGGCGCGGCGGCCCCCCACCGCGGAAGCCCTGATGCGCAGCCGTTATTCCGCCTATGCGGAACACGCGGTGGATTATATCCTCAATACCTGCATCCGGGGGGGGGAACGGGATATCGACGAGAAACAGACCCGGGCCTGGAGCGAAAAATCCACCTGGCTGGGGCTCAGGATCCTGTCGGTTGCCCGGGGCCTGGAGGAAGATACCGAAGGTTCCGTGGAATTCGAGGCCCGCTACGAGCAGGACGGCCTGCAAGAGATCCACCATGAGCAGGGCCGGTTCAAGAAACAGGATGGGGTCTGGCTTTACGAAGACGGGACCATCGTCCCCCATACCGTGGTCCGCTCCGCCCCCAAGGTCGGGCGGAACGAACCCTGTCCCTGCGGCAGCGGGAAAAAGTACAAACACTGCTGCGGAAAAAGCCCCCGGTTAGAACAGGCCCGGTGATGCGGCGTACCCTGCCCCTCTTTCTGGGATGGGCCCTTTGTATCGGTGCCGCCTGCCAGTCAAGGCCGGCAAACCTGCCGTCCCCGGAATACCGGGACGAGGCGGAGGGCCAGGAGGCGGAAGGGCCGGGTGAGGAGGAATTCTTCCCGAAAGGCCTGGCCCCTCCCGCGGAGCTGCCCGTATCCTCCTTCGGTGAAATTTGGGGCTACCTTTTAAGCGACCAGGAGCAGACCCTCAGGGCCGGTTACCCCCTCTCGGACATCGGCTATTTTGGGGCCGAAGTGGACGTTTACGGCGATTTGGTCAAGGTGCCCAACCGGGAGCGGATCTCCGGTTTTTCCGGGCGGGTACACCTGGTGGTGTGCTGTAACAACACCGCCTTGACCCATTTCGTCCTTGAGCCGGGAAGCGTTGTCAGGAAAAAACTCATCGCCGATTTACTTGCGGCGGCCCGGCCCTTTGACGGCCTGCAGATTGATTTTGAATATATCCCGGCCCGGGACGGGGCGGCCTTCCGCTCCTTTCTCGCCGAACTCCAGGAGGGGCTGCCGAAGCCTAAGCTGTTCACCATTGCCCTCAAAGCCCGGACCAGGCCCCTGGCGGATGACGTCTATGACTACCGCCTTATCGCCCCCCTGGTAGACCGGATCCTGGTGATGGCCTATGACGAACATTGGGCTGCCGGCGCCCCCGGCCCGATTGCCTCCATGGAGTGGTGCAGGGCCGTGGCCGCCTACGCCCTTTTAACCGTAAAACCGGAAAAACTCATCATGGGGATCCCCTTTTACGGCCGCATCTGGGGGAGTGAAAGTACCTTTCGGGCCTTTTTACATTCGGGAATCGAGCGGATAAAACGGGAAAACCGGGTTACCGAAATCCGCCGGGAACAGAACATCCCCACCTTTACCTATGAAATTCCCGTTAAGGTTACGGTTTACTACGAAGACGAATATTCCCTTTCCTACCGGATCGAAATGTACCGTGCCATGGGGGTAAAGGCCGTCGGCTTCTGGTGCCTCGGGCAGGAAACCCCCGTCATCTGGAGCCTCCTCAACCTGACCCCATGAGCGCCCCGGGCAAGCCCGGCCGGGTATACAAAAGGCGCGAAAACGCCCCCCCCCGTTTCCACGCCTTAACTCGCGTCTTCGGAAGCCGCGGCCTCCGTTTCACCCCTTTTAACACGGCTTTCCCGAAACCAAGGGGCTCCGGGGAAGCGCCAAGGATTTCTCTGAAAACGCCTACATAGCCTCCTCGTAGAGAGAATCCCATACTTCCCGGCCGGCCCGGCGGATCTTGTTGATGGCTTTTTTCTCTATTTGGCGGACCGCTTCCGGGGACAAGCCCATCCTGGCCCCTATGCTCTTCAGGGTGCAGGGTTCGCCCCCCTCAAGCTGATACCGGTAGATGAGGATCCGCCGCTCCCGCTCCTTGAGCCGGGCCAGGATACGCCGGGTATCGTCCCGGTAGGAGTCTTTGAACACCGTCCGTTCGGGGCTGTAGGTATAATCTTCCTGAAGGTCCATCACCGCGGTATTTTCGTCATAACCCGCTTCCATTTCCAGGGACAACAAGCCGTTGGTCATCCGGAGGACCTGTTCAATATCATCAACGGGCAGCCCCATTTCCGCGGCTATTTCTTCGGTACGGGGCTGGCGCATCAGGAGCTGGCTGAGGCTATGATAGACTTTTTGAATTTTATAGAAAAGTTCCTCTTTCCGGTGGGGAAGACGGATGGCCCGGCGTTTATTTGCCATGAACCGGCCGATAAACTGGCGGATCCACCAGGTGGCATAGGTTGAGAACCGGACGTTTTTAAGGTGATTGAATCTTTCCGCCGCGTGGATAAGTCCGAGGTTTCCTTCCTGGACAATATCCATGATGGGCACATCAAAGGCGCTATAGGAACGGGCGACCTTGACAACCAGCCGTAAATTGGCTTCTATTAACCTGCGCTGGGCTTGGGCATCCCCGTCTTGTATCCGCCTGGATAATTCGGTTTCTTCATCAGGATCAAGCAGAGGAATCGCCTTGATTTGCTTGAAATAGGTCTGCAACTCGTCAGTCTTATCCGGATGGTTCTTTTTTCTCACTTTTTCCTCCCTATTTTTTAGACACTAATACTGTAGCAAGAACCGTGCCAAGTTCAGGAAAAAATTGCGTTTTTTTGTAATTCCTTTTGATATAAGGAAATAGCTTCTTCAGGAACCGGTGGTTTTTCCCTGAGCATCCGGCGTTGTATGATTTTCCATACGTGATTATTAATTTACCATATAAAAAATATACGAATCCCCTCCGGTTCACGCTCCGCCGGCCCTTCGCCCCTGAAAGCCCCGGCAAAATGAGGTAGCAAATATTACGAGATATACGTATAGTATATATATGAGCTTCGGTATTACCGCGCAGGAGCGGGGTAAGGATGTCTTCTACTTTGTCCGGTGGTCCTCCCTGACCGTGGCTGATCGGTGGACGATCAACGCCACGGTTCCCTCGGTGGGGGGGGTATACGAGATCTACTGGATGGATACCCACCGGCACCTGCGGATGCTTATGGTGGGCGACACCCATTACGGCGGCCTGCGGTCCGAACTCCGGCGCCTGACGGACCCGGAGCTGATCCACAACCCCGAGGTGGTACGAATCCTGGAAAACGAGGAGGTCTGGTTCCGCTACTCCCCCACGGATTCCGCGGCGGTCATGGCGGATGTGGTTTGGTTTTTCCGAAAAACCTATTTCCCCGAAAACCCCGGGGTTTCCCATTCGGGGCGGTATCAGCGGATCTTTATGAACGAATCCGCGCCGGATAAATTGATATGGGTGCCGTAGCCGATGATTGAATACGTGGTTCCCGGTAACATCGACGACCGGATCCTGGCCCGGGGGGTCGCGGCGCTGCAAGGGGGGGGGCTGCTGGGGGTCCCCTCGGATACAAGCTGGAGCGTGGTATGTTCCCTGGCCTCCAAAGAGGGGATAAAAAAGCTGCGGCGTCTTTCCGGGGAACGGGACGAGCGGCATTTTACCCTGCTTTGTTCGGATATTTCTCAATTCGGGGAATTGTGCGGCATGGACAACACCCGGTTCCGCCTGATCAAGCGCCTTTCCCCGGGGCCCTATGTATTCATCCTCAATACGCTCCTGGGCACCGAAAAAACCTTGGGTCTTCGCCGCAGGGAAGTAGGGGTCAGGATCCCCGATCACAGCGTTCCCCTGGCCCTTATCCGGACCTTAACGGTCCCCCTCTATTCAATAACCGCGAAACGGAGTATGGCCGCGGCCTCGAACGGGGAAACCAGCGCTCCCGGCTATGAGGAGGAAACGGAGCTGCCCCCCATTCCGGAAGAGGAGCTTTTTGAGGGAGGATGGGAACTGGAGGATATAGACGGAATAGACCTCATCCTGGATACCGGCGATGAACGGCCCCGAATCTATTCCACTATCCTGGATATGACCGGAGACGAGGTACGCCTCCTCCGGCGGGGCGCCGGTTCATGGCCGGTATAGCCGGCGGCAAAATCCGGTCCTGCCGGACCCTGGGGTTTGAACCGGCCCCCTAACATCACCATGGGGTTGAGGAGTCTGCGTGCGGAAAAAATGGGTACGGGTCGTATTTAGGCGGCGCTTTTTTGTCATAGCAATTCTGCTGGTACAAATTTTTTTCTGGGTTTACGTCGTTGCCGGTACCAGCCGGATCTCCCAATATGCGGATTGGGCGTTAAATATCCTGAGCATCCTGGTCTGTCTCTATATAACCCGTAAAAAAGAAAAGCCCGCCTATAAACTGACCTGGATTTTTATTATCCTCATGTTTCCCCTTTTTGGGGGAATCCTCTACATCATTTTCTATACCCAATCGAGCCCCCGGAAACTGCGGCGGCTGAGCGCCAATGAGAGCAAGCGCTGTCTTCCCTTTTATTTTCCCTCCGGGGAGGCCCTGCCCGTGCTGGAAGCCAACCGGGAAGAATGTCTTCCCCAGGTCCGGTATCTGCAAAATTACGCGGGCTTCCCCGTTTACGTCCACACCCAAACGGAATATTTTCCCTCCGGGGAGGCTTTTTTTGAGCGGGCCCTGAGGGAATTGGAAAAGGCGGAAAAATACATCTTTTTGGAATTTTTTATCCTCCGCCAGGGGGTCATGCTCAATCCCATCATCGAACTCCTGGAGCGAAAAGCCCGGCAGGGGGTGGATGTCAGGCTGATCTATGACGACCTGGGGTGTTTTATGTCCCTGCCTCCGGATTATAAACAACACCTCCAACGCCGGGGGATAAAATGTATCGTCTTTAACCCCTTTACCCCCCTCCTCTCATCATTACAAAACAACCGGGACCACCGGAAGATCCTCTCCGTCGACGGGAAGGTGGCCTTTACCGGCGGAATCAACCTGGCGGACGAATATATCAACGCCTACGAGCGGTTCGGCCACTGGAAGGACACCGCCATCATGCTGGAAGGGGAAGCGGCCTGGAGCCTCACCCTGATTTTTCTGCAGATGTGGAATCTGGAACAAAAACAAAAGGATGATTACGGGGCATTTTACCCCTGGAAGGATAAACCCTGTGAAATAAAATCCGACGGCTATGTGCAGCCCTATGCGGACAGCCCCATTGACGAGGAAAACGTCGGGGAAAACGTTTACATCCAGATCATCAACAACGCCAAGGACTATGTCTATATCAGTACCCCCTATCTCGTGGTGGATGAGAATCTTACCTCGGCCCTGACCCTGGCCGCCAAAAGCGGGGTTGACGTGCGGATTATTACCCCCTACCGCTGGGACAAAAAAATCGTCCATATGACCACCCAATCCTATTACCACCAGCTTGTCTCCGCGGGGGTAAAGGTATATGAATATTCCAGCGGATTTAACCATTCCAAGACCTTTGTCTCCGATGACAAGGTAGCCACCGTGGGAACCACCAACCTGGATTTTCGCAGCCTCTACCTCCATTTTGAATGCGGGGTGTGGCTGTACAAAAATCAGGCGGTCCGCAAGGTGAAAGAAGATTTTCTCAAAACCATCCCGGTCTCCCACCAAGTTACCCTGGAGAATTGCTCAAGGAACGCCTTCCTGAGGGTGGTTCAGGATGTGCTCCGGCTTTTCGCCCCCCTCATGTGATAGCCCCCGCGGGCTTCGCGGGTAAGGCGCAAAACGTAAACGCCCCTGGGGTCAGACCCCAGGGTTTTTTCTCGATTTCGTGTTCCGCGTTAAAGCAAAATGGCGGTTCAGGCCCATATACTTGAGCATTTCCCAAAACCCGGTTGGTTTTAGGAAATGCTCTTGAAAAAGCGGTCTAAAGCCCGCTTTTTCCCATAAATCTAAGGTTGCTTTCCCAAAAACTGAAGTTTTGGGAAAACCTC
>JAISOO010000171.1 GCA_031275595.1 Spirochaetaceae bacterium
GGGAACGGCTCCGGGGGGGCACGGGCCGGGCGGTGGCGGTGATCGGTGACGGGGCCCTTACCGGTGGACTCGCTTATGAAGCCCTCTCCCACGCGGGACAGCTGGCCTTGCCTCTGGTGGTCATTCTCAATGATAACAAGATGAGTATTAGCCCCAATGTGGGAGGGCTTTCCAAATATTTAAGCCGTCTGAGCATGAAGGCCCGGTATCAGCGTTTCCGCCGTAAATTTGACTCCCTGGTTAAAAAACTGCCCTTTATCGGTGAAGGGGTATACGGCGGTATCGTCCGGATAAAGCGGGCGGTTAAGGCCATTTTTTATACCGATAATTTTTTTGTGGATCTGGGTTTTGAATATGTAGGCCCCATCGAGGGACACCATATTCAACCATTAGAACAGGTTCTTAAGGATGTCCGGAAACTGGATCGTCCGGTGGTGGTTCATGTGATTACCCGAAAAGGGAAGGGCTACGGTTTAGCCGAAGAAGATCCCGGAAGTTACCATGGGGTTTCTTCCTTTTCGGTGGAGGGGGGAGTCCCGGTATTTCGGAAAGGCACCACCTTTACCGATGTTTTTAGCAGGCTTATTCTTGAGGCAGGGCGGAAAGATCCCCGGGTGGTAGCCATTACCGCCGCCATGGAAAAAGGAACCGGATTGTCCGCTTTTAAGGAGGAATTTCCCCATCGTTTTTTTGATGTGGGTATCACCGAGGAACATGCCGTTACCTTTGCCGCGGGCCTTGCCGCTCAGGGTTTACGTCCGGTGGTAGCCGTATATTCAACCTTTATACAACGGGCGGTGGATCAGGTTATCCATGACGTGGCCTTGCAGAAACTCCCGGTAACTTTGGTCCTGGATCGTTCCGGTTTTGTCAGTGATGACGGGGAAACCCATCAGGGACTGTTCGATATTGCCCTTTTCCGTCCGGTTCCCTATTTGACCATTTTGGCTCCTGCGGGGGAGGTTGAACTCAGGCTCATGTTGCATTGGGCTTTAGCTGCCGCGGGGCCTACGGTGATCCGTTATCCCAAGGGGCCCTGTCCCCCGGAGAACGACGGCTTTACCCTTCCTCTGGAGTGGGGACGGGGGGTATTTAGTCGGCAGCAAGGCGCTTCCCTCTGTCTGGCTTTTACCGGCAGTCTCTATGCCCAGGCTTTGGACGCCGCGGGAATTCTTGAGACCCAGGGAATTCCGGCGGATCTGTACAATCTGCGTTTTTTAAAACCCATAGACGAGGCTTATTTCGTAAATATTCTTAACCGGTATGAGCTGTTCATTATTATTGAGGAAGGGGCCGGTTTGGGTGGTTTTGGTGAATATGCCGCCGCCTTGGGGCAACAGGAAAATTGTATCGCCCGAATTCTGACCCTTGGGGCTCGGGACAGGTTCATGTCCCAGGGAAACCGGGAAGAACTGCTTCAAAGAAATGGTTTGAACGGAGCGGGAATAGCCCTTTTCGCCGCGGGGGAATTTGCAAAGGTTTCGGGGGTTCTTTTTCCCCAGACGGCGGTACCATGAAAGAAAACATAGTTGCCTCCGGCCGAGGAGTTTGTT
The DNA here is from genome assembly GCA_031275595.1 of Spirochaetaceae bacterium. The sequence goes on from JAISOO010000171.1 coordinate 1,554, forward strand.
GAAAAGTGGAGTGGTTTCAGCGGCTTACCGCGTTTTATAATCTGATTCGTCCCGTCATTGATATTGCCCTGCTCGCCTTTTTATTATATAAAGTCTACGATCTTTTGGTAAAAACCCAGGCAATACAGTTGGTAAAGGGGGCTGGACTCCTGGCCCTGGTGTACGGTATCGCCTTTTTATTTAACCTGAGTACCCTGCAATGGATCTTGAATATCCTGGGGCCCGGCCTCCTTATCGCCATTGCCATTGTTTTTCAGCCGGAATTACGGAAGATCATGCTCCGTATCGGCCGGGGCGAGCTTTTTCGCCTGGATAGTAAACCCAGGCTTGGTCAATTGGAAGCGGTAATAACCTCCGCAGAGATCCTGTCCCAGCAGCGAAGGGGCGCCCTGATAGTGTTTCCCCGCCGGATCAGTATTAAAAATATTATTGATACCGGTACCAAGATGAATGCGGAAATTTCCTCCAGCCTTATTGTTACGGTATTTGAATTTGACGGCCCCCTCCATGATGGGGCCATGATTATCCAAAACGGGCGGATCGCCGCGGCGGGCTGTTTTCTGCCCCTTTCGGAGCAGCAGGATATCCGGAAGAGTTTCGGAACCAGGCACCGGGCCGCCTTGGGAATGTCCGAAGAATCAGATGCGGTTATCCTGGTGGTTTCTGAAGAAACCGGCGCTATTTCCCTGGCCTTTGATACAAAATTGTACTACGATCTCTCGCCCATTGAAGCCCAGCGGAAATTAAAGGAGATCCTCGATCAAGGGGTATGGGGGCGAGGGGCGGAACCGGCAAATTCTGAGTCGGATATCCTGGATGATAGGAAGGATGTTTTCGTTGAACAGTAGAAAATTAATCGCCCAGGCGGTTACTAATTGGCCTGCCAAAGTTCTTTCGGTGGCCGTGGCCATTGTATTGTTTATTTTTCACCGGATGAGCATCCTGGAAGAACGGTTTTTTTCCGTTCCCCTGATTATCGAAGCCGATACGGAGATAATTCCTGCCAGTTCTTATCCCCGGATGGTCCGGGTAACCCTCCGGGGGGACGCGAACAGCATATTTTCCATAGTGGAAGAAGATATAGAAGTTTATCTGGATCTGAATAAATATACCCAGGCGGGAACCTATCGGGCGCCGGTGGAGATCCGCAAAAAAGGGACCGCCCTGGGGGTAGACCCTCTGGAAGTAGGGGTGGATCCCATGGAAATTTCCCTGGAATTGGATCATAAAATCAGTAAATACGTGCCCCTTATTTCAAAATATCAGGGATACGTAGAAAGCGGCTATGAGCTGGTCAGTTATACCCTGGAACCCACCCAGGTAGTGATAGAAGGTCCCGAAAAAAGGGTAAGCGGTATTTCGGAACTTGCCACGGAGCAGGTGGAATTAAGCGGCCGGAACGCTGATTTTTCTATCGCCCTCCATATTTTAAACCCGGATCCCCTGATCCTAATCCGGGGGAACGGGGTAGCGGAATTCCGGGCTTTTATCCGGGAGGCTATTATGATCCGGACCATGGATGATCTGCCTATTGAAATTACCGGTTTGGATGATTCTTTAACGGCGGAACCGGAGACCCTCCTGGGCAGTATCCGTCTTGAGGGGGCGCAGAAGGAGCTTGAGAACTATACCCCAGAGGGAACAATTCTGACCCTTGATTGTTCGGGAATTACCGAGGAGGGTGAAAATGTCATACCGGTACAGGTAGATATACCGCCCCAGTTTACCCTCACCCGGCATGAACCCGAAGAAGTACGGGTCTCTGTTTACAATAAACTCCAACCATAGGATGTCCGGATATGATTATCGGTATCGGAATTGACGTGATCCACGTGCGCCGGATGGAACATTGGCGGACTATCCCCGGCTTACTGGACCGATATTTTCACCCCCAGGAGCTTTCTGCGGCCCTGTCCAGGGGCGGGGGAATGGTGCTTTCCCTGGCTGCCCGTTTTGCCGCCAAGGAAGCTTTTGGTAAAGCCCTGGGTACGGGTTTGGCCGGGATAGTTCTTAAGGATATTATGGTGGTAAATCGCCACAACGGCCGGCCGGATATTGAAGTTTTTGGAACCGCCCGGGAGGCATTACGGTACAGCGGGGCGGACAGGGTCCATATTTCCCTGACCCATGAAAAGGATAATGCCATAGCTATGGTAGTTCTTGAGCGTCATGAACCGGGAGGCGGCCATGAATGAGGAACGGGAGTTAAAAATATCTTTCCAGTCAAAAGAAGAGTATATCTGTCCTGTCTGCGAAACTAATTTCCACCGGGAAGAACTCCTGTCGGGATCGGGCAGGCTTATCGCCGGAGCCATTACCGACGAGCTTCACCGGCTTTATGAACCATCGACTAAATATGGTGATATCTATCCCCTGGCCTATCAGGCGACGGTCTGTCCTGAATGCTGGTTTGCCTCTATAGATAAGGATTTTGCTAATCTGCCGCCGGGGATCAAACAAAAAATAAACGCGGACCGGGACAGGCGGATTGCCGAGGTAAAACGGATCTTCTCACAGGTGAATTTTTTTGCTCCCCGGAGATTAGTTGAAGGAATCGTTTCCCAATACCTGGCCCTCCGGTGTTATGGTTTTTATCCTAAAGAATTTTCCCCCACCATCAAACAGGGTATTGCCGCCCTCCGGGCAGGATGGCTCTTTGATGAAATGGACAAAAAAAATCCGGGACAACACTACGATTGGCTTTCCCGGCTCTTCAAAAAAAAGGCCCAGTTTTTTTACCACGAAGCGATTCAAAGGGAGCAAAACGGCATGGAAAGTCTCTCGGGCATTTCCTTTTTTGGCCCCGATACGGATAAAAATTACGCCTATGAGGGGGCTCTCTACCTTTCGGCCCTGCTCCAGTTAAAATACGGCCCCCGGGGAGATCCTGTCCAGCGGGCCGCTTCTTTAGGAGAGGCAAAACGAACCATTGCTAAAATTTTCGGTCTGGGAAAATCATCAAAAAGCAAACCCGGCCCGCTTTTGGAACATGCCCGAAATCTCTACGAAAACATCAATAAAGAACTCAACGAAACCGATGACTGATACCGGTGATACCCAACGAAATATCCGGCTCCTCATTGCTTATGACGGTACTGATTTTTCCGGATGGCAGCGTCAGGGCCGGGGAAAACTAGCGGCGGGACAACCCAGGACGGTCCAGGGAACCATCGAGGATGCCCTGGCAAAACTGCACAAAAAAGACACCGCCCTCACCGGTTCGGGAAGAACCGACGCGGGGGTCCATGCCGTGGGGCAGGTGGCCAATTTTTTTACTTCCCTGCGGGGAATGGAGGGGCAACGGTTCGTCCCCGCCCTCAACAGCCTTCTCCCCCGGGATATACGGATCCTGGAAGCCCGGGAAACTTTGGGAGATTTTCATGCCCGTTTTGATACCCGGTCTCGAACCTACCGGTACCACCTCATCTGTGGCCGTCCCGCCCTTCCCCATGAACTCCGGTACGGTCTTCAACTCTGGCGCCGTCCCCGGCTGGATCTCCTCAATGACTATGCCAGGTTGCTCCATGGGGAAATAGACTGTTCTCTTTTTGCCCCTCCCCAGGATCCCAGCCTTTCCCGGTTTCGGTATATTTTTGGGGCCCTGTTTTTTGTTCAACAGGATACGCTGATATTTGAAATTCGGGCCAATGCTTTTTTGTGGAAAATGGTCCGTTCCATAGCGGGAACCCTGCTTCACTATGAGGGGAAAAAAATTTCCCCGGATGAATTTAAAAAAATTCTGGTTTCGGGGATGAGAAAACTCGCTGGTCCCACCCTTCCTCCCCAGGGCTTATTCCTTTGGAAAATCGAATGCCGCCGGGACGAATAATGCGGACGGTCAACGTTTTCTGAACCGTGCCACATACATGGGGCCCATGCCCTCGGCAATATCCGGTAATAGGATCCTGCCGAATCGGGTTTTTTCCCCTTCGGTAAAATCCACTTCATCCGGTATAAGTCCATCCCCGTATTTTTTCAGCAACCGGGATACCACACCATCGTTTTCCTCCGGAGAGAGGGCGCAGGTGGCATATACCAGGGTACCGCCCCTTCGCAGTAACAAAAATGAAGCGGAAAGAAGAGCCCATTGCCGTTTAGCGAGAAACCGGGGTCTCGCGGAGGTCCATTTTTCCAGGGCGTTTTTGTTTTGAATTACATGCCGTTCGCTGGAACAGGGGGCATCCAACAGGATCCCCCCAAAACGACCCCATTCGCTTCTTTTTTTCCCCTGGGCGGCGGCGTCAAACCCCGAGACAATCACCCGGGAACGTTGTTCGGCATCCAGGTGTTCGTCCAAAACATTTACCAGGCGCCTTCTTCTTTCATGAGAAAGTTCGTTGGATAAAAGCCGCAGCCCTGGACCCATCATCGAGGCTATCACGAGGCTTTTCCCCCCGGGAGCGGCGCAGGTATCCAGGATGATACCTTCCGGGGGAAGACGAAGGGATCGGGCCGCCAATATTGAGGCCCTGTCCAGCATATAGGGGGCGCTGAGCCCTTTGGTATAGGCAGTCACGGCAGCCGGTTCCAGGAGGCTTGCCCGTAACCCTTCCCAGCGGGAACCGTAAACCTCCCGGTAATAGGTTTCAAATTCAGTATACATCTTAAATATTCAGGATCGTGAGGAACCCCAAGGCCCCCCCCAGATGGAGGAGCTCCCCTAATTCTACCGCCGCTCCCAGGGTATCCCCGGAATATCCTCCCAGGTATTTTTGGTATTGCCGAGCAAGGACCCAGGAGATCAGGGGACTTAACAGGGGAAGACCAAAAAGTAAAAACGAGGGGAGGGGAGGGGAGGGGACCCCGGGACCGTTAAAAAATCGGTATATCCTTATTCCGCCGTACACCAGGACGGCCCAGAGCCCCAGGCCGATCAGGGCCCCGGTTACGCCCCGCCACGGCCTGGCGTCCTTGACCAGAGCTCCCAGCCCTTCTTGCTTTAGGGGCTTACTCATTCCCGGAACAAGGACCGCGCTCAAGCGGCCGCTGAGGGGATAAGCGAGAATAGCGGCGGGGAATTGGGGGATCCAGAAACAGAGGCGGTATAAAAAGTAAATTTTCAAAGTCAAGAGGAAAAAACAGGCGAAAAAACCATAGACCCCCATTCGGGAATCTTTTAGAATGGCAAGCCGTTTTTCCCGGTCGAAATTTCCAAGGAACGCATCGGCGGTATCCGCAAGACCGTCAAGATGAAAGAGGTTGAAGCCAAGGTACTGGACCAAAAGAATCAGCATCACCGTAATAAACCCGGGACCACCCCAAAAAAATACCAGAGCGCCCAAGAGGGCTGGGAAGATCCCTATAAGGGGAAGGTAAAAATCAATCCGGGAGGGATCAAAAGAAAAACGGACCTTGAGGGGAATCCGGGATGTCAAACTCAGGGTTGAAAAGAACCGGTCCCACATCCTAGTAGTTTTCCTCCTCAGTGCCGCTGGTACTTACTCCAGCTTCGGAAAAAGAGGCCATCTCTCGGGAGAACCGAATCCCCAACTCTATGATAAAACCACCGATAACCGCTCCGGTGCCTTCCCCTAAACGCATATCCAGAGAAACAATGGGATCCAATCCCAGGGCGTTCAGAACCGGTCTGTGGCCTATAACCTTGGAGAGATGACCGGCAAACAGGTAGTTTATGACCGTTTTATCAATCATAAAGGCCATATAGGCCGCCGCCGTTACGGGAAAGCCATCCAAAACACAACCGATTCCCCGGTCCTTGAGCCCCAGGATAAAGCCGGTCATCATGGCCAAATCAGGGGAACCTACTTGTTCCAGGATGTCTTCTCCGGTTTTGGCGGGTTTCCGCAGGACCGTCGCTTTTTTTACGATTTCCCGTTTATGTTCCAGCATTTTTTCATCGATCCCCGTTCCCCGATCAATCATCTCTTCCAGGGGAAAACCCGCGGCCACAAGGAGCGCCGCCGCGGTAGAAGTATTTCCGATTCCCATATCCCCGAGGGCGGTCAGATTGTATCCCCGTTCCCCGGCGTCAAGGGCCAGTTTTTTTCCCGCCTCCAGGGACTTTTCCAATTCATCCCTGGTCATGGCAGGTCCGGTCATAAAATTACCGCTTCCCCGGCTGATTTTTGCACGGATAAAACGGCATTTTGGTTTGAGGTCTTCGTCCCCAGGGAAATCTCCGGCCACACCGGCATCTACTGCGGTAAGTTCCCATCCGGTTCCCTTTGCCAGGGCATTGATCGCCGCCCCGCCGGAAAGAAAATTCAGAACCATCTGCCCGGTAACCTCTTGGGGATAAAGGGATACCCCTTCATGGGCAACACCGTGATCTCCGGCAAATACATAGATCCCTTTTTTTTCAAGTTTTGGGGGAACAAGGTTTTGAATTTTTGCCATTTTTGTCGCGTATGTTTCCAGCTTCCCCAAACTTCCCCGGGGTTTGGTAAGATTATCCAGAAAGGTCAGCATGGCTTTTTCAATGGTCTCATCATCACCTGAATTTTTCATGATTCCGCTCCTTTGTAAACGAGGCTGTTTCAAAACTCCAGGTTTTAAACAACAGCCATAGATTGTTCCCCAAATATAAAACCCCGCCTTGACGCCTGCAGAGCCGGGTTCAGAAACGCTTTGAGTTTTGGAACCGGCCCTGCAAAATTTATGGAATAAGGCCGAACTCCTTCAAGACTCCCATGCTTCGAAAAATTTCATCCCAGGAAAAAAGTTCCAGGTTTATCACCCCCGAAAATCCCCGGAGCCGGGGAAGCAGTTCCTTGAGCCAGCCTTTCCGTGCATCCAAGGGACGGTGATCCGCACGTTTTCCATCCCGGGCTCCCCCTCCCGGATCCAGGTCGTGGAGATGTATTTCCCCCAGGCGGTTTTGATAGATCGTAAAAAAAACCACGGGATTTTTCCCTTCCAGAAGCAGATGACCCGTATCCATACAGAGCCCCGTATCTGACGGAAGCCAGCGGAGGAGGGCTTCTTGCCTGCCGGGGACGGTATTTTCAATCAGAAAAGGGTTGCCGCTGAAAAGGGTTTTGTCCCCCTTTCCGTACCTCCCTGCCCAGGACGACAGTAGCCTTTCCTGGGTCTCGGCCGCTTCCGGCGGGTAAGGATGAACAATAAAATACCGGGCCAGGGGAAGGAATCTTTCGATAAGCTCCCCGTATTCCGGTTTTACCTGGTCCGGAAGATGGACCGTATAGGTAAAACGCCGTCCATATTCTACGATGACTTTCCATTCGGCATCCAATAGGGCTTTAGTTTCCCTGTCGTATAAGAAAAACAATAGTTCCACCCCGGTTATTTCGGGTTTATCTGCCAAAAAAACAAGATTTTCCCCATACGTACCGGGAATTACCCAGGATGGAACGGATAACTCCATCAGATTGTCTTGAAAATCATCGAGGCGCAGCCTTTTTTTGGGTCTTGGCGAGGAGCTTCAATTTTTTTATCGTTTCTTCCGAAAGAACGTGCTCCATTTTACAGGCGTCCTTTTCAGCGGTCACCGGACTTACGCCGACGGTATCCCGAAGAAATGAGGTAAGAAAATGGTGCCGTTCCCGGATATCCGCCGCGTGGGCAACACCCTTGGGGGTAAGGGCCACATTACTGTACCGTTCATGTTCCAATAACCCTTGTTCTTCCAGGGTTTTTAAAGCGGTCAGTACCGAAGGCTTCGATACATTCAGGCGGGTCGCGATATCCGTTACCCGGACTTCCCCTTCATCGGCAAGGAAACTCACCATTTCAAGATAATCTTCTAAAGATTGGGTCATATTATCTTTATTTTGGGTGATTTATCCGGACTTGTCAACCTTACGCCTTACGCGTGTCATGAGACGTGCCCGGCAGCCCGGTGAGTTGCATCACGGCCTCGTAATTTCTCGCCCGCGAATGATGAAATTGCGGTATTTTCGTGGTTCCTGATAAGACACTTTGCCATATATGGTATTTTATAGAGGTTTTCCCAAAACATCGGTTTTGGGAAAACAACCTTAGATTTAGGGGGGAAAAGCGGGCTTCAGACCGCTTTTCCCAAAGCCTTTCCCAAAACCAACCGGGTTTTGGGAAAGGCTCTATATATAAAAACAAAGAGTATCACCTTGTTGTAAAATAATACATACGCTAGAGGCTTTCCCAAAACTTCAGTTTTTGGGAAAGCAACCTTGGATTTATGGGAAAAAACGGGCTTCAGACCGTTTTTTCAAGAGCCTTCCATAAAACCAACCGGGTTTTGGGAAAGGCTCGCTATTATGTATTTTATCGGCATCTAGTACTGCGCCTTCCGTGTTATTTTATAGTAAACTGACAGGATCCACATCCACCTCCACATAAACGCCGGCATCCCGGCCTTTTTTGTATTCGTTGAGGATGGTTCGGGCGGCGCTGTGGAGGCCGCCCATAGAAGAACAGCGGAGGAGGAGCTGTCGACGGTAATTTCCCGCGATGATTCCAATAGGACATTCCGCGGGGCCTAAAAAATCTGCGTCCGGGGGTAGCCGGAGGCGGGCGATAGCGGCTATCCGTTCTACGGCTTTATCCGCCCGGGCCGCTTCCCGGGCCCGGGCGGTAAACCGGATCAGTCGGGTATAGGGAGGAAAGCGCAGGGCTTTCCGTTGGGCAAGTTCCGCCTCATAAAACCCCCCGATATCCATGGCGCAGGCCTGGGTGATAGCCGCCTCCCGGGGCCGCAGGGTCTGGACTATCACCTTACCGTCGGGGAAATAACGCCCCGCCCGGCCCGCCACCTGGACAATCAGGGAAAAGGTCCGTTCAGCGGCCCTGAAGTCCGGGAGGTGGAGCCCGGTATCCGCCAGGATCACCCCCACAAGACGTACTCCGGGGAAATTCAAACCCTTGGCTACCATCTGGGTCCCCAGGAGCAGATCAATACCTCCGGCTTTAAAGAGTTCCAAGGTTTCCAGGAGACTTCCCTTTTTCCCCATGGTATCCGCGTCTATTCTGCGGGTCCTCAGACCAGGAAAGGTCCGGCGGACCTCCTCTTCGATCAGCTCGGTTCCGAATCCGGTAAAACCCGCTTCCAGGGAACCACATTGGGGACAACTCCCGGGGGGGATAACCGAATAACCACAATAATGACAGATCGCCCGGCCCCGGCTTTTATGGTAGGTTAAGGATACCGAACAGTTACGGCAGGTCAATTCGTACCCGCAGTTTCGGCAATGGTAAAAATAGGCAAATCCCCGGCGGTTAAGAAAAAGGATGGTTTGTCTTCCCAAAAGCGCAGTTTTGTGGATCTCTTTTTTTAATTCTTCGGTAAGGCACCCTTCGGTATGTTCCAGGCTGACCGATACAATTTCCGGGGCGGCGCCGCCGGAAAGCCGCCGGGTCAGGTCAAAGCGCCGGATGGCGCCTTCTCCCATGAGTTTCCACGCTTCCGCTGACGGGGTGGCGGATCCCATTACCAGCTTGGCGCCGGAAAAGGCGCCGCGGCGCATCGCCACCTGCCGGGCATGGTAACGGGGGGTGTTTCCGGATTTATAGGAACCGTCGTGTTCCTCGTCAATGATGATGAGCCCCAGGTTCCGTACCGGGGCAAAAACCGCGCTCCGGGGGCCCACCACGATCCGTACTTCTCCCCTGCGGATCCGTACCCATTCGGTAAGCCGTGCGCTGGGGCTCATCCCGGAGTGGATGGTGGACGCGATGGAACCAAAACGCCGGCCTATGGCCTCCGCGGTCTGGTGGGTCAGGGATATTTCCGGAACCAGGTATATCACCGACTTACCCTTTTTAAGCAGGGCCTCTGCGGCCCGGAGAAACACTTCGGTTTTTCCCGAACCGGTTATCCCGTAAAGGTAAAAAAGGGAAGGGGAGTCCTTCACCTTTTCGGTAAGGATCCCCTCCAGGGCCTGCTCCTGTTCTTCCGACGGTTCAAGAATTTTTTCGGCGATGGGATCATCCGGAAAGGAAATATATTCCCCGGTCCGTCTTCCCGAGGGGATCATCGCCGACAGCGCTTCCCCTACACCGCAGAGGTAATACCCCGCTACCCACTGGGCAAGGTTGATATCATCCCCGTCAAAAATGGCTTCCCCATCCACCACCCGGCGGATGGGTTTGAGGGTTTCTTTACCGATTGCCGGGGGTAGTTCCGCCTTTTCCCCGATAATATACCCCAGCCGTTCCCGCTTTCCCAGGGGAGCCATGGCGCGTTTACCTATACAGGCTTCGCCTTTGGCATCGGTCAGATAGGTAAAAACCTCATTTCCTTGGAGGGGAATATCAAAAATCAGATCGAAATAGGCCATCCTAGGGTTTTCCCCCGGCGGTTTCCCGGGCATAGGTTTGATCCAGTTCAGATAACTTTACCCGAAGGGCCTTAAGATCCTCCCAGGCCGGGCGTTTTTTAGATTCGTCCCGGAGGAGAGCGCTAGGATGGTAAGTGGGGAGCAGGGGTATCCCCTTATATTCGGCAAAACGGCCCCGAAGGCTTCCCAGGGATGCCGTAGTTTCCAACAGGGTTTGGGCGGCGGTCCTTCCGGCGCTGAGGATTACCCGGGGTTTTACGATAGATATTTGCCGGGTCAAAAAGGGGAAGCAGGCCGCGGCCTCCTCGGGCAAGGGTTCCCGGTTATTCGGGGGACGGCATTTAACCACATTGGCGATGAAACAGTTTTTATCCCGAAAAAGGCCTATGGAGGCGAGCATCCGGTCCAACAGCTGTCCCGCCTTCCCTACAAAGGGCCTGCCGGTGATATCCTCATCGGCCCCGGGACCTTCTCCTACCACCAGCACCAGGGGCCGGCTTACCCCTTCACCGGGCACTGTCTGGGTCCGGGTCTTATGGAGGGGGCAGGCGGTACAAAGCCGGATCCGGCCGGCTACGGTCTCCAGGGTATCCGCTTCCGTCAGGAACCCATTCAGGTAGGGCTCTTCCCTTTCCTCGGAAGAAGGCGGAGCTTCATCATCGGAAAATTGATACGCCTCCCGGAACCGTTTATAACCGTCCCGTAAGACGTCATCGGCAATATCAAGAAAGAGGGCAAGCTTTTTTTTTCCTTCGGCAGTCATCATATCCTTCTATTCCGTTATAACCCGGATATGGCTTATGATCAATTACGGTAGCAATTATCCCAATCCTATAATAATATGAGGTGAAGCTCTTTCAAAACCAACCCGGGTTTTGAAAAAAGCTCCAAGGATGAGGAGGTTTATATGCAAGGAACCATGAAAGGGGCATTCCTTCCCGGAAATAGCACCGCTGTTCTTAAAGATTATCCTATCCCCACACCGGGCTGGGGCCAGGTGTTGGTTAAGACCAAGGCGTCCACTATCTGCGGCAGCGATATCCGCGCCATTTACCGGGAACACCTGGGAAAGGGTCCCGAAGGGTACCAGGGGGTTATCGCGGGCCACGAACCCTGCGGTCAAGTGGTAGAAGAAGGCCCGGGAATCAAGCGGTTTAAAAAAGGTTCCCGGGTGGTGGTGTACCATATCTCAGGATGCGGAGTCTGCCATGATTGCCGTATGGGGTATATGATATCCTGTTCATCCCCCTTAAGGGCTGCCTATGGTTGGCAGCGGGATGGGGGTATGGCGGAGTATATCCTATGCGATGAAAAGGACCTGGTGGAACTCCCTGATGAATTGACCTATGCCGACGGCGCCCAGGTTGCCTGCGGTTTCGGTACGGTATATGAGGCCATACAAAAAACAGGGGTCAGCGGCAATGATTCGATCCTGGTGGTGGGTCTTGGCCCCGTGGGCTTGGCTACCCTCATGCTCTGCCGGGCCATGGGCGCCCAGCGCCTTTATGGTATTGAGGGGAACCCCTTCAGGATAGAACTGGCTCAAAAACTCAATTTGGCGGATAAGGTTCTTACCCCGGCGGAAACCAACGTGGAGGAGATTCAAAGCCTTACTGGGGGACATGGGGTGGAACGGGCCTTTGACTGTTCCGCCAACGATGCCGGCAGGGCCACGGCCATCCGCGCCGTCCGGCAATGGGGAAAAATCGCCTTTGTCGGTGAAGGGGGAACCGTCCATTTTAACCCCAGCCCGGATATCATCCATCCTCAAAAAACCATATACGGAAGCTGGGTTACCAGTATCTGGCTCATGGAAAACCTTGTGGAGGAGCTGGTCCGGTGGAAAATTCATCCCCAAGACCTCATCACCCACCGTTTCCCCCTGGAAAAGGCCGCCGATGCCTACAAACTTATGGCGGAAGGAAACTGCGGTAAGGTCGCCGTATGTTTTGACGAAGAACTAAAATGACCCGAAAACCGGCCCTTTCAGCGGGGGATCACCGGATTTTTTTCCATGAAACGGGCCGTATCCGCCAAGATTTTTACGTCCCGTAAATACGGGGCCTTAAAGTTGTCCCAGGCCGGATCAAGACAATTTCCCGGCCTGAAAGGCCTAAAATGCCAGGGGGACCTGTCCGTAAGGGGGGCGAGGTTCCGGATGTCCTCTTCGGTGATAAAGCCCCTGGGGAATACCAGGGTGCGGAATTCCCGGCTTATACCGGATGTCCGGATCAGAGCGGCGCTTTTTTCCAGCTCCCTTTCGGGATCCGTGAGCCCCGATCCAGCCGCGAGATCCCTGTAACGCCGGGGGGACAGTTTGAGGTCCAGGGCGATATAATCGGGCCTGGTTTCGTTATGTTTAAAGAGCTCTTCCAAGACGGCGCTGGCCATACCGTTGGTATCGAGCTTTACCGGCAGCCCCAGCTCCTTGATAGACCGGATCATGGAGAAAATTCCCCGGTATAACGTAGGTTCTCCCCCGCTGAGGACCACTCCCCCCAGGACGGAACGGCGTTTTTTGAGATGTTCCAGGGCTTCTCCCAGAGAGACGAGCCCTTCCGGGGAGCCCTCCAGGAGTTCCCGGTTGTGGCACCAGGGACAACGGAGGTTGCACCCCGGAAGAAAAAATACCGCCGCCACTTTTCCCGGATAATCCACCAAACTGGTCTTCCGCAGGGCTAGATTGGTTTCCATGTTATGATTCGGCGGCGGGGACGACTTTTTCGGTCCGGGCCGTAATGATACCCCGAAGGGGACGTATACATAGCCGGTCCCCGGGGCTTGTATCCTCAGGAAGGCGGAGAATTTTCCCGGTTTCTTCGTTAATAACTACCGAAAATCCTCGTTCCAGAATAGCCCGGGGGCTCCCCGCCTCAAGACCGATCAGGGCGAGTTCCAGCCGCCGGCGCAGGAGGGAAAGCCGTTCCGAAAGGTGCTGCAGGAGTTTCTCCTTGGCATCGTCAAACCGTACCAGCCGCGGCTGCAGGATGGACCGGAACCGGTACTCCAGATCCTCCATGCCAAAAGGCCTTGAAAGGAGCCTGGCCCGGTCAATTCGGGAGACTATAGTTCTGTGGGAGAATTCCACCTGTTCCCGTACCCATTCCAGGGTCTCCTGCCGGTGGGCACTCACCAGTTCCGCCGCCGCCGATGGGGTAGGGGCCCGAAGATCCGCTGCAAAATCCGAAAGAGCCCAGTCAATTTCATGGCCCACCGCGCTGATAATGGGAATCTTCGAAGCCGCCACCGCCCGGACCACAAGCTCCTCGGAAAAAGTCAAGAGGTCCTCCAGGGATCC
>JAISOO010000015.1 GCA_031275595.1 Spirochaetaceae bacterium
GCGCCGGGGATCTGGAGATCGCCGATGTCCTGATCGACGATGACGGGGAAGCCCAGGGCTATGGCCCCGGCGCCGGCGGCGACCACCACCTCGTTCAGGGGGCCGAAGGTGTTTACAAAAGCGGGAACCCGTTCCTTGGTATAGGCCAGGAGCCCCGGAAGATCCCCTTCTTTGCTATTGCCGAAGATCAGCGCCGCCCGGATGGCTACGGTCACCACGTGGATCACCGAGGTTACGTCATACCCCAGGGGGACCACCCGGAATTCCAGTCCCATCTTGACCCCTCCGGCGCTTACCTGATCGATGACTTTGCCCACGAGGAAGGTGAGGAGCCCCTTGCTCTGGTAATCCTTTACCACCTTTGCCGCCGAAGCGGGATCCGCCGCCTCCCCCAATACCACCGCCACCCCGGGAATATCGCCGGTAACCAGGGGCACCCCCAGGGACCGGATGACGGGATCCGGCACGAACCCAATCCCCGGTTCTTTACCGTAGGGATCCGGCTCCAGGTATTTAAGGCCCTCGATGATCTCCGCCCCCACCGCGGTGGCGAGTCCCGCGTTTAAGGCTTCCCCCAGATCCTCCTTGCCGGAAATAAGGCTCTTGAGTACCCCGACGCAGGCGGTCAGGGTTTCCAGCTTTTCCACCTTGACCCCGGTAGCGGTAAAAATAGTGGGAAAAAAGTAAGCCGTATCGGGAAAGGCGATTTCCTTATCCGCCCCGTATTTTTCAATCGCGCTTTTGACGGCCCCTTCGGTTAAACCCGCCACGGCATTCGCCCCCGCATAGATAAGATCCGTTAACGCACCCATGGTCTCCCTCCAAATCTCTTGATTTTTTAGCCTTCTTCATGAAAGCCTTTCGACGCGGCGTCAAATTCAGGTAGCCCTGACGCCGCCCCGGTTAAAAACAACAGGGTCGTTCGGAAACTTCAGTTTCCGCACCAGATTCCTCGATTGAAAAAACGGTCCGAAGCCCGTTTTTTCCGTAAATCCACGGCTGTCTTCCCAAAAACTAAAGTTTGAGGAAGGCCTCCCCGGCGGGACCAGGGGGCCGCACAAGCCTCATGTACATTTGTCGGCCGTTCATAACTCGAGTTTTTTTATAATCTCCGCCATACCCTGCTTGACCAGGGATGTTTCCGGCAGATCTATCAGGGGTTTTCCCGCCGCATCATATTGGTAAACCTCCCCGTCCTGGGGAATGACCCCAATAAGGGAAAGCTTTTGGGCCGCGATTTCCTCCTGAAGCCCCGCCTCCAGTTTCCCCTCCGGGGCGCGGTTCACGACGAGCCATACCTGGGCCGCTTTTAACTCCAGCTCTTTGATCATCCGGGCTATCCTGCCCGCCGCCTGGATCCCCCGCCGGGAACAATCGCTCACCAGGAGGATAAGGTCCACCGGTGGAAGGATACCCCGGCTTATGTGTTCCAGCCCCGCTTCGTTGTCCACCACCAGATAGTTGTAATTGGTATAGTACTTTTTTAACTGCTCCCGCAGGACATCGTTAATATAACAATAGCATCCCTTCCCCTGGCTTCGTCCCATGACCAGCATATCGAAATTGGCTTCTTCCACCAGGGCGGAACCAAATTTGAAGTCGACATACTCCTGTTTGGTCATTCCCACGGGAATGGGGCTGGGTTCGCTCATTTCAGACCGGGCGAGTTCTTCCCGGATCTCCCCCAGGGTAACCGGCCTTTCCACCCCCAGTACCTCGTTGAGGTTGGAATTGGCGTCGGCGTCCACCGCTAAAACCGGCCCCTTCCCCGTATTGACCAGATGGTTAATAAACAAACCGCAGAGGGTGGTTTTACCTGTACCCCCCTTGCCGGCCATGGCGATACTGTAGGTCATGGTTACGTCCTCTTTTTCCTTAAATGAAGGTTAGTATATTACTGTACCCCCTCTTCCGCCTCCCGTCAATAGTAGTTTTCTCCAGAGGCACCGCAGTTCTCAGTTTAACCATGAACATAGGACCCCCCGAACCTCACGAACCACTGTCTTTTTGATATATTCTTCCGTTTGTTCGGATGGTTCGTAAGGTCCTATGGTTAGATTTCTTCTTCTCGTTATTTGTGAAGTTCGTGGTCCTGGTATGCATCGAGGGTACGCCTATGGTGGCTGTCCCCATTTTCGATAAAGGTTTAAAGTTATAGAGAGGCTGGCTCGGAAACTGACGCTTTGGAACCGCCTCTATTGAGATGCTTTTTCAAAGTCCGGCAGCCGCGGGACTTTGCTGTTGAGAGGTGCTGAGGCTATGAAGAGCGAAACCAGGAATCCCAATAATTCCCCTTCCCGGGCGCCGGACTGTCTTAAATGCGCTTACTTTAAGGTTACCTGGGACCCGGCCTTTCCCCGATCCTGCGGGGTTTTCGGCATAAAATGCCGAAACTTGCCGTCGGTGGAGGTTTATAAAAACACCGGCTGCCATTGTCCCGCGTTTCAACCCAGGAAAGGGCTGAAATGAAGGGCAGGACGCCGGGACTGGTTTACCTTATCCAGCCGCCCCTGGTACAGCTCAACGGCCCTTACCCCGCGCCCTATTACCTCAAGGCGTTTTTGGACGCCCGGGGATACCGGACCCGGGTTTTGGATCATTCCATCGGCCTTTTTGAGCGGATCTTCTGCAGGACCGGGCTTGAAAAAATATTTACCGACGCCCGGCAGGTCTATCAGAACCGCGGCCGTCCGGCGGGCGCCGGGGAGGGGTTTGTACCGGATCTGGACGATCCCTATGTTTTATATCAGACCCAGCGGTTTTTATCCGAAGAAGATCGCTGGCTTTCCTGCATCGGCCGGCTGGTGGGTTTCCTGCAGGGCCGGGACCGGGAATGGGGCCACCTCCTCACCCTGGCAAACGGGGTCCTCCCCGGAGGACCCCGGTTTGACGCCTGCCTGGAAGCCCTGGGGGGGAATCCCCTGCCGGACGCCGCCCCCCTCCTGGCAAGCAAGCTCCTCGCGGACCTGGCGGACTTTATCGGCTCCGTCCTGGACCCTTCCTTCGGCCTTGTCCGGTATGCCGGGGCTCCGGCTTCGGCTATCCGGGATTTTGCCGACGTCAAAGACAGCCCGGACCGGTATATCATGGCCGGGTTTTACCGGCCCCTTTTGGATGAGCTTTGGGAAGATGCCGCAGCCTTTTTGGCCCGGAGTACCGGGGAAACCCTGGTCCTGGCGATTACCATCCCCTTTTCCGGCTGCCTCGCCGGGGCCCTGACCTGCGCGGCTTCGGCCAGGGATCGTTTTGGGGACGCCTGCGCCGCCATAGCCGGGGGCGGGTATGTAAACACCGAACTCCGCTTCCTGGAGGACGAAACTTTTTTTGACTACTTTGATTACCTCTCCTTTGACCGGGGCTACGGTTCCCTGGAGGCGATCCTCCGCCGGCTCGGCGGCCCCGGGGAAACGGAGCCTGCCCTGTACAAGACCTTGTACCGTTCCCGGAAGGGCCGCCGTATTATCGGTTCCCCGGACGGGACCGGGGAGGATCCCGGGCCGGCCCTGGACCGGGAAGCGCCGCGGACCGTGTTTCCCGATTACGGGGAGGTGAATTTCAGCCGCTACCTCTACCCCGTGGACGAGGTCAACCCCATGCACCGGCTCTGGTCCGACGGCCGCTGGCTCAAGGCCTATCTGGCCCACGGCTGTTACTGGCACTCCTGCGCCTTTTGCGACACCGCCCTGGATTATATCCGGGGCTTTGAGCCCCTGGAGCCGGCGGCCCTCTTCCGGCACCTCCTGGGCCAGGCGGAAAAAACCGGAATCCGGGGGGTCCACCTGGTGGACGAGGCTGCGCCGGTTTCTTCCCTCATATCCCTGGCGGAATTGAATATCCGGGAGGGGCTTCCCCTGGTTTTTTGGGGGAACATCCGGTTTGAAAAGGCCTTTACCCCGGATACGGCAGCTTTCCTGGCCGCCGGGGGGCTCCTGGGGGTGTCCGGCGGGATCGAGGTGGCGTCGGAAGGGGGGTTCCGGCGGGTCCGCAAGGGCCTGGGCCTTCCGGAGGTGGTCCGGGCTTCCGCGGCCTTCAAGGAGGCGGGAATTCTCACCCACGCCTATCTCATCTACGGGTATTGGGACGAGACCCCGGGGGAGATCGTCGATTCCGCGGAGATCCTGCGGCAGCTTTTTGCCGCGGGCCTCCTGGACTCCGCATTCTGGCATCAATTCATCCTGACCCGCCATTCCCCGCTATACGCCGAATGGCAGGCGGGGCTTCATCCGGGGCTTACCGTATCGGCCGGTCCGGAGGATCCGGGGAAAACCGGGAGGGCGGGAAAAATCTTCGCCCTTAACGACCTCTCCTTTGCCGGGGAGGAACAATTCCACCGTTTTGCCGAATCCCTGGACCGGCTCCTCGCGGCCTGGATGGCGGGGGATACGGCCCGGCCCGTGGAAGATGCCTTTCCCTTTACGGTTCCTTCCCCTTCGGTGTCCCCCGATCTCGTGGCGGACCTTTTGGGCGCCTATGCCCGGGACCGGGATGAGGAGCGGGGGGCCCCTCCCCCGGAGGCCGGCCGGGTTTGCTTTTTGGGCTCCCGGCCTTTGGAGGCCCCGCCGGGGGGCTCCCTGTTCTGGCGCTGGAGGCTTTCGGACCGGCGGCTTTGCCTGCCGGAGGCGGAAAAGGCAAAGGCCCTTTTGGAGCAGGCCGCCCTGCCCGGCCGCCTGAGCCCCCGGGCCTTTTACCAGGCGCTGGAAGGGATCGCCCGCGGGCAGGCCGGCAAGGTATGGAAGGATCTGCGCAATCAGGGCTTGGTGCTCATTCCTTGACCGCCCCGGCGGTAAGACCCTCCACCACGAATTTCTGCATACAGGCGAACATGACGGCGGTGGGTATCAGGGCCAGGGTAGCCCCGGCCATCAGGACGCCCCATTGGACATTGTATTTGCCGATGAGGGTTTTAAGGCCCACCGGAATGGTCCACATTTCGGGGGTGTTGATCAGGATGGTTCCGGCGATCAATTCGTTCCAGGCCCCGATAAAGGCGAAGACAAAAACCGCCACGATGCCGGGGAACATACTGGGCAATACGATGCGCCAAAGGCTTTGCAGCCTGGTACATCCGTCTACCCGGGCGGCCTCCTCCAGGGTGTAGGGAATGCGCTCAAAAAAACTCCGCATGGTAATAACACAGAAGGGCAGGTTGGAAATAAGATAATAAATAAACAGGCCCCCATGGGTATTGATCAGGCCCATTCGGGACAGAATAACATACAGGGGTATGATCACGAGGATCCCGGGGATCATCTGGGTTACCATAAAAAAGATGAGCATCGATTCCTTGCCGCGAAACTTGTACCGGGCAAAGCTGTATCCCCCCAGGATCGAAAGCAGGGTGACGCAGATACCGGAGGAAACCGACACAATGATACTGTTTTTGAGCAGGCCGCCGTAACTAAAAAGTTTAAACAGGGCGATATAGTTTTCTGCGGTAAAGATTTCAGGCCAGTAGGTAAGCCGCTGGGCGTTGATGATCTCCGGGTTTGTTTTAAGGGAGGTGATGATCATCCAATACATGGGCAGCACCACCGCCAGCAAAAAAAGCGCCAGTATGATAAAACGTCCCCCGTTTCCCAAGGCGCGGCGGGTCCTCCAGTTCATCAAAAATCACCTGCCTTGTTGTAGGTGGTTACTTTGAGGAAGGCCACCGCGTAAACCGCCAGGATCACCATGAGCAGCAGCCCCATGGCCGCCGCCAAACCGAAATCATAGCCCGCAAATGCCCGGGTGTACATATACGAAGGCAGGGTTTGGGAGGTGCTGGCGGGACCGCCGCCGGTAATAACCACGATCATATCAAAAGAATTAAAGATCCAAATCGTTCTGAGCAATATGGTAACGATGATCGTGGGTTTGATGTAGGGCAGGGTGATGCAAAAGAACTTCCGGATGGGCCCGCAGCCGTCAACCTCCGCGGCTTCGAAGGTATTACCGGGTATGGACTGAAGGGCCGCGAGGATCATGATGGCGAAAAAGGGTACTCCCATCCAGATCATGGCGAAAATAACCACCAGCAGGGAAAGCCCCGGGGTACCGAGCCAGGCGATGGAATCGCCGATTATTTTCAGGCGGTACAGGATGTCGTTGACCACCCCGTATTCACCGTTAAAGGACCAGCGGAACATGATGCCGATTACAAAAGAAGAAAAGGCCCAGGGTAAAAAAACCACCGCCTGATAAAATCCGCGGAGAGGAAAATTTTTACGCAACGCCAGCGCCAGGATTAAGCCTAACAGGAACTGTCCCAGTACCGTCACGATTACATATACAAAGGAATTGCGGATCACCAGGGCCATATCCCTATCGGCAAACAATTTTTTTATGTTGTCCAGGCCGTTAAATTTGATGTTTTTGGGATCCCCAAGGTTATAGTTTTGAAAGGCCATAATGGAACTGCTGATCAGGGGATACCCAAAAAGCAGGGCCAGAAGCAAAAACACCGGGAGCATAAAAAGATAGGGCTCCATAGCGGCCTTGGTCCGGTAATGCAACCGGGGCCCCGTAACGGAGATTATCGCGATAACCGCCACGGCCAATCCGGCAAGATACAAAATTAAGGTGAGCATGGCGGGACCTCCCCGAAGTAACCTCCCGAAAAGGGGGACGGGAAATACCGGCCCCATATACGGACGGAAGCTGTCCGGAAACCGCGGTTTCCGGACAACTCTATTGAACCGGTTTCAAAATGATGGTCCTTGCCGGACCCACCGGATATTGAAACTGCCTCGCCTAATTATTAACAATAGGTTTTTGTACCTGTGCTCCCGGATTATCCGCCAGGTATTTTTTCATCCGGGCCTGAAGCTCATCGCAGATAGTATCCAAAGCGGTTTTCGCGTCCTGCTGGCCCAATAAATATTTTTGGACCTCCTCGTGCATCATCCCCTGATGCATATCGGTGTAGTTAAAGGGGCCAAACGAAGCGGGGATTACCGTGGCCGGATCGTTAAGCTGCCGCACAAACGCGCTGTAGGGCCCGTTTTCGCCGTAGGTCGCATCCCCGGCGATATCCCGCTTTATGGGAATAAGGCCGCCCATTTTGCAGTATTCAATGCTGTTATCGGGACGGTTGAGGAATTCGATGAGCCTCCACGCCGCGTCGGGATTTTTGCTGTGGGTAGAAATGCTGTAGGAGTAGGGGGCGTTTATGGTATTGTATATCTTGCCGTCCTTGCTCCGGGGCATGGGCATAACCATCCATTGATCGCTTTGCATATTGGTCTGGCAGGTCGCCGCTACTTCGGAGTCGTTCAGGAGGGTGGCGGTAAGACCGCCGGTAAAGTTGTCCACCATTTCGGTAAAGCCCCAGTTTATCGCGTCCCGGGGAGCGTATCCATTCAGATACAGATCGGTCCACTTTTTAAAGCCCTCAAGACATTCCGGGGAATTGACCAGGACATTGCCCTGATCGTCATAAAAACGGCCGCCGGTAAATCCCGTAAGGTACACCGAGAGGGGATCAAAGGCCCCCCGGGCGCCCCGGTAAGATACCCCGTAACGCCGCTGGGCCGGATCGGTTAACTGCCGGACCGCATCAAAATACTCATCATAGGTCCACCCCTTGGCAGGATCCAGGTTCAGGCCCTTTTCCCGGGCCCAGTCCCTGCGGACAAACATACCCTTTACCATCAAACCGTCGGGTACGGTGTAGATGGAACCGTAAAGCGATTTTTGGTTGGGCCAGAGCTTTTTGGTAACCGCGTCGGTATAGGTGGATTCCGTTCCTGCAATGTATTTTTCCAGGGAAAGGACCCAGCCGGCCTGGGTAAATTGACCAAGCCAGCCCTCCCAAGTGGTCATCACGTCGGGAAGGCTGCCGGACGCGCCAAGGACGGTGAGTTTGTTGGCGGCATCGTCCCAGGGGACGCTTTCATAATTAACGGTAATCCCCGTCTCGGCCTTAAAGGCCGCGAAGATGGCGTTATAATAGGCTTGACGGGCGGGGCTGGGACTCACGTCAATAAACCGCAGGGTAACAGCCCCGCCGGAAGAAGCCCGCTGGCCGCCGGCAAAAACCGGGACCAAAAACGCCATTACCAGTATACCCAGGATAAACAATCTTTTCATCTTTTCCTCCATAAAAATTGATAGGCTTGTTCAGGAACGTGAGGTCTCCGAACAACCCTCTTATGCCCTAACGGATGTCGGATTTTGAATTGAGGCTGTTTCAAAACCCGGTTGGTTTTGGAACAGCCTTTGTCTACTATAAAACAGGGCATCCAGGTTGTCAATGCGATCTTTCCCGCTCCGCGATTATCCGAGCAGATACCCCGCCGCCCCATAGGCGAAAAACGCCAGGATCGTAATCATAATCACATAGGGCAGCTTGGCTTGGTAGTAGGCGATGGGATTAATACCCAGCACGGAGCCGATAAAATAGCTGTCCCCCAGGGCAATCTCGTTGCCGATCAGTCCCGCGCCGCAGACCGCGCCGATATAAAGTCCCGCGTTGCCCCCCATAGCGGCGGCAAGTTCCAGGGCGATGGGGATACCGATAGCATACATGGCCCAGGGGTTATCCAGCAGCGCCTCCGCCAGGGTGCAGATGCCAAAGATCAGCGCCGGAAGCACCCAGGCCTGGCCGCCGACGAGGATTTTAACGATTTCGTTGAGCCACCGGGCAAAGCCGATGTCTTCCATGCCGGCGGCAAAACTTTTGCCCACCACGAACATAATGATAGGGGCAACCATGCTTTCAATTCCGTAAACAAGGCCGTTAAAAAACTGGCCCGGGGTCATGTACTGCTGGAAACAGTACAGAAAAAACATAAAAATTAAGGTAACGATCATACCGCAGGGGACGTTTACCCCGAAAGAGCCGGCCTCAAGGGAGCCGATTATTATGGAAGACGCGATAAGAACCACGATCGGTAAAACCAGATTGAGTATACGCCCCCGGTATACCTCCTCGTCTTCCCCCGTATTTTCGGTCCCCTCAGGCCAGAGAGGGCCTCCCTGGCTTACCCGGATCGCCGCTTTTTTAAGGGTCCCCGCCAGGGGTATTTTATTGAAGGAAAACAAAAGGATAAACGCGATGGTGAGGATCGCGGCAAAATTAAAACCTATCGCCGAAATAAAGAGTTCTTTTTGCCCGCCGTTTATGGCGATCATCCCCGAAAGATACAAACTCGTCAGGGAAATGGGATTGATGATACAAAGCGCCATGGGGGACATCCCCATAACCATGGCGGATCTTTCCCGGCATAACCCCTTCTGATCCGCCAGGGGCCTGAAGCAGGCCCCGTTTATCAGGATGTTTAAGTATTCATCCAGGCTCATAAGAACCATGGTACAAAAGGAGGCGAACAAGGTGCCGTTGCCGGTTTTAATCCGCTTTTCCACGACGGATTTAAGGGCGTTGATGCTTCCCGAAGAGGAAAAGAGACGGGTCAGGGAACCCATCAGCACCACCATCAGAATAATATCCGCGGTACTGGTTGTGGCGGCGACGATGTATCCGGTAAAGGCTCCGATAAATTTGAGCTTGGCCAGCATGACCGTAATATACAGCAGGGCGAGGATGATTGATTCCAGCACCTGTTTGCTTACGATAATATAAACGACCAGAAAAATAATGGGTGAACAGAGCCATGCCGGATGCAGGGACCCCTCGGCAGGGTCGGGGCAGAACAGGAGGACATTCAAAAGCACAAAAAAAACGAGATAATAATTAATAAACAGGGAGGTCAGGGTCGCCTTGCTTTTACGGGCGGGTTTGTTCAGACCCCGCCTTGAGTTGATCAGCCTGACGAGTTTCCGGTACTTTTCCGATGCCTGTTCATAGGTGTTTTTCAAAAAGGTACCGTAAATCCCGGGGTGGGTCCTGGCTAAGGCGTGGAGGCTCTTCGCGTCAAGCTCAAATAGCAGCACCGTTCCCCGGGCCTGGACATCGGCGAGGCGTTTGTCGCCGGTCAGCGCGGCATATTCCCCAAAGTACTGTCCCGGAAACAATTCGTTGATCAGTTCGCCCTTTTCACCCCGGACGCTCAGAACCCCGTCCTCAATAAAGTACATGACCGAAGCGTCGGAGTGGGCACGGCAAATATAGCTGTTATGGGCGTAACGTTTCAGAACCAGGCGGGACATGATAAAATTTAACATATACCGTGATTCTACCGAATCATCCAGATCGAAAAAATTCCGGATATAATCACGGTTTATATATTTTAACTCCACCTTATCGTTTCAAGGCCGATCTGAAGGTTCTCCAAATCCGGGTATGGGCATTTTCCGCCTCCCTGCCGAGGTTTTCGATCATTTCAAAATCGTTGAAATTGGGCAAAATGATATGCGGCTTATATTGGGGGCTGATAAAGGCTTCCGATGCCGAATAGGTACAGTAATACCCGCTGTATTCAAAACACCGCGCCCCCCGTCTGGGGTCCATGATATAGTTAAGAAAGGCATACGCCCCCTCGGCGTTCGGAGCCCGGCTGGGAACAAAGGCCGCCTGGATACCGAATCCTATCCCTTCCAAGGGGTAGACCTCCTTCAAATTGGAATTTGCTATCCTCACCCTGGTTACCTCCCCGGTATACATAACGGCGGCGGATATTTCACCCGCCAGCATCGCCTTGTCCAGATCGAGATCCTGAAAGACCCGAATATTCGGTATGAGGGCGTTGAGTTTGGCCCCCGCGGCGTTGATCTCGCTTATATCTTCGGTGTTGTAACTTTTTCCCAATGCCTTGAGGGCCATTCCGTTGATAACCCGGTAATTCGCCGTGATCCCGAGGCGTCCCCGCAGGGCGCTGTTCCACAGATCCCCAAAGCCCTGAATATCCAGGGGCACCTTGGCGGGATCGTATACTATCGTTTGGATCCCCGCGCCGTAAGGGACGGTATATTCATTCGCCGGATCGTAGAACTGATACTGAAAGAGGGAATTGATATTGGAAAAATTATTCATCCGGCTTTTGTCCAGCTTCCGGGCCAGCCCCTCCGCGATCACAAATTCAATGATGTAGTCATCGGCGATCACCAGATCGTAACCGGCGCCTTCGGTAATTTCCAGTTCGGTGAGCATATCCTCGTTAAATTCGAAGGTTTTATAAATCACCTCAATACCGGTGGCTTGCTTAAATCCGTCGATAATATCCTGGGGGAACATATCTTCCCAGGTATACAGGATCAATTGCTTGTTTTGGGCAGATAACTGCGTTAAGGGAATCACCGCAAGCGCCGGAAGCATCAGCAACAGCAATCGAAGTTTTTTCATATCCTTCTCCTTTTTATACCGGAATATGCGGGTCTAAACCCCGCTCCCGCCGGCGGGACGGGATAGTTCATTCGCTAATCGATTCAATCCTTACATTGGCAAAACCATTTATGCCAAGACGCTGCCCGAGGGCGTCGGAAATTTCAACGATCCGGCTTTGGGAAGCCCTGATCCGGTACATGACCGTAGCGGTTGCCTCCTGTCCGTTGGCCAGATTGGTTATCCGGATCCGGCTGCCTTCGGGAAGGGATGGATGGCCCACGGTAAGCTGGGTTCCTTCGTCCACCCGCATGGCAGTCCCCTCCTGTACGAGGTCCCGATCCGTTGTCCGGTTTACCAGGGTTTTATTGCCTCGGGGCATTACTTCGACCCGCAGCCGCGTCCATCCCCCGGTGTTCATCTGTAATAAACTCGCGGCGGGAGAAGCTACATCGACCAACACCCCCGCGTTTTCATGGATCCGTCCCCCGACCTTTACGATAACCTCCTTGTTATTTTCCAGGTTGGTCAATTTCAACTGGGTCCCAAAGGGAAGCTTCGGATGGGAAGCCATTAACGCGGCGTTCCGCGCGTTATACCAGCTTCCCAAACCTTCAAAAATAAGTCCCTGCTGGGCGGCGCAGGGCATTATAGCGATAATGAACAGCAGCCATAAAAACGAAGATTTTTTCATATTCTCACCTCCGATAGTAATAACGCTTTTTCCACCCCTCCTGGTTTCGGAAAAGGCTCTGGAAAAAACGGCAAAGGGCCGCTTTTTCCCTCTGCGGCTAAGGTTGTTTTCCCAAAACTGAAATTTCAGGAAAACCTCGAGCAAATCCTCAGGAGCATTTCTTAGTAAACTACAAATAATTATAAATAAATCCAATCATTTTGGCAAGCGGTTTTGAGAAAAAATCAGGGGGAGCGCCTTAAAAAAGGGTAAAGAAGGAGCCTTTCCCAAAACTCGGTTGGTTTTGGGAAAGGTTTCCGAAAAAGCGGTCTAAAGCCCGCTTTTTCCAGCGTCCGTGCCCATTGGGGTATTGAGACCTCCCTCCATATATGTCCTTGATGCGGCCTTTGGCGAGGATGCCCGCCGGATAAAGAGCGGTAACGGGCCCGGGAACCTGGCGTTCATGCGTAACATTGCGCTTTCCCTGGCACGATCCGATAGCCAGTCAAGCCGGAGCATCATGAGCAGGATCAAACAGACGGCCTGGCCTGATGAGTATCTTGAAGAATTGCTGTTCCAATCGGGATTCGCCGATCAAACGGAACCCCCGGCAGCCGATCCTTAAGAATTTTTAATGCGCTCGCCTTGGCCTGGCAGCCCTCAGGCAGCAGTTTCACCCCTTGTTTAAATTCATCATTTCCCGTACCCATGCCGCTGTTTTAGCATTAGTTTCTTCCCTAAGTAAACGACGATGCCCTGCGGCTTCCGGCAAATTGACAAAAGAGGGGGATAAAATTATAGTAACATGAGCCGGTTCCAAAACTCCGTTGGTTTTGGAACCGGTTTTGGGAGAAAATTGCTCATCCCTTATAAGTTACGCAGTTACGGCTTATGTAATTTTCTCCAGAGGGTAAGAAGCTGTTCCAAAAACTGAAGTTTTGGAACAGCCTCACATAATAGAGGGAGGCTCTGGAAACTCCGGTTGAGTTTCCAGAGCCCTAAGGCGGTTCCGTGGACATACAAAACTATACAACGGACAGGATCCGGGCGGCAGACGCGAAATATGAGGCCCAAAAATTATGTTTCGCCCCCTTGTGCTTTCAGGCAGTCCGCGCCCTGCGGGAACTGGGGGTTTTGCGGAACATATCCGATGCCGGGGATGCCGGCTTGACCAGGAATGAAGCGGCGGCGTCAAGCGGCCTGCCGGTATACGGCGTAGGGGTTTTGGTTGAAATGGCCCTAGCCCTGGGAGTGCTTAAGCTCCGTGCCGATACCGCCGGGGAGCCGCCTGAGGAGGAGAAGTTTATTCTGGGGAAGATCGGCTGGTTTTTTTTGGAAGACGATATGACCATCGCCAATTTTAATTTTGTAAATGACGTGTGTTACCAGGGGGCTTTTAGGCTCAAGGAATCGGTACAGGAGGGTAAACCTCGGGGGCTTTCCGTATTCGGCGACCAGTGGGCCACGATTTACGACGCCCTTGCGTCCCTCCCCCAGCGGGCCCGGGAAAGCTGGTTCAACTTTGATCACTTTTATTCGGATATTGCCTTTCCCGAAGCCCTCCCGCTGGTATTTGAAACCAAACCCCGCCGCATCTTTGATATCGGCGGGAATACCGCCAAATGGGCCATTGCCTGTTGCGCTTATGACCGGGCGGTGGAAGTTACCATCATCGACCTGCCGGACCAAATCGCGGCGGCCCAAAAAAACGCCGCCGCCGCCGGTTTTGCGGCGCGGATCTCCTGCTGCTCCGGCAATATCCTGGACGTCGGAACCGCCCTTCCTCCGGGGGCCGATGCGATCTGGATGAGCCAATTCTTGGATTGTTTCTCCCTGGAGAAGATCGGCATCATTATAGAGAAGATTCGGGCAGCCGTGTCGCCGGATACGGATGTTTACGTACTGGAACCCCTCTTGGACAAGCAGCGTTTCGAAGCTTCCGCCTATTCCCTCCGGGCGATTTCCCTCTATTTTACCTGTATGGCCAATGGTTCAAGCAAAATGTACTCTTTCGCTGAGCTCAATTCGGCGGTGGAAGGAGCGGGATTCAAACTGCAATCCGCCCGGCACGATCTGGGTTCCAATAACTATTCCCTGCTCCGTTACCGGAAAAGCCCATGACCCCGGTATCGCCCGTCTATGTCTCCCGGTTCAGCGCCTGGGCCCCCGGGCTGGACGGCCCAGAGGTTTGGCGGAAGTGGGCCGCGGACAACCGGGAGATCCCCGGCACGGGGGAGGGTCCCGCCTTGGAGTTCACCGATCCCCTGTTCCGCCGCCGCCTGAGCCTCGTAAGCCGGATGACCATCCAGGTACTCCACGACCTCCTGTCCCCGGGGGAAGACTCGAAGATCCTGTTTTTTTCATTCCGGGGAGAAATTACCCAGCAACTGCGGATCAATCAAGGGCTGATAGAGGAACATACGGTGCGGCCCGCGGTTTTTTCCCTGTCGGTGTTCAACACCCCGGTAGCCCTGGCCACCATCGCCCTGAACCTGCGGGCAGGATATTCCGCGCTGTACCCTGGAGAAGGGCGGTTTAATACGGGGCTCCAGGCCGCGGCGGCTCCGGTGGCGGCGGGTGACGCGGAACGCGCGGTCCTGGTTTACGCCGATGAACCGGTGCCCGGGGAATATGGCCCCCTCTGTCCCCGGGAGAACGGTTCCCTTGCCCTGGGGGCGGTTCTCTCCTCCCAAAAGCCGGAGGGGGCCCTTCCCCTGGAAGCGGCGGATGGGACATCCCCGGGAAATTTTTTGCGGTCCCTGCTGCGGCGGGAAGTACCCTATGGCTCCCCCTGATATACCCCCGATTGCTAACCGGCCGCTCTACATCTACCGGGTGGCGATGAAATGGGTTTCCTTTTTTATATTCGGCTTGGGTACGATCCTCCTGGCGGTGGTGATCTTTCCGGTGTTACGGCTCTGTATACACTCCCGGGAAAAATTCCGCGTCCGTGCCCGGTATGCTGTTTTCCTATCCTTTCGTTTTTTTACGAAGATCATGGAATTGCTGGGGATCGTAAAACTGGAAGTGGATGACCGGGAGTTTTTCAGGCGGCTTAATTCAAAAATTATTGTCGCCAACCACCCCTCCCTCCTGGACGTGGTGTTCCTCATCTCCCTCGTTCCCAACGCGGACTGTATCGTCCGGGGAGCCCTGTCCCATACCATCCTCCAGGGGGTTATCCGGCAGCTCTACATCCCCAATTCCCTTGATTTTGAGGATCTGATGGCGGCCTGTATCAATTCCCTTAACCAGGGAAACAACATCATCTTTTTCCCCGAGGGGACCCGGACCCCCCGAACCGGGGAAATCAACCTAAAGAAAGGGGCCTCCCGTCTGGCCCTGGGTTCGGGGCGGAGTATTATCCCGGTTTATATTGGGGGAAACGACAAATACGGTTTGGGGAAGCGGGACCCCTGGACGGCCTTTAATCGCCGGGAAAAATACCTGTATCATATCCGGAGGGGAGCGGAGCTATTCCCCGAAACCTATGGGGCCGTGCCGGCGTTCCGGGCGATACGGCAATTGACCGATGACATACGGATTTTTTTTGTATCCGCTAAAAATTCCGAGGAAGGGCATGAAAATATCCCCTAAGATCTATGCCCGTCCTTTTCCGTGGAAAAGGACGGCGGCGGTTTTTCTCGTCTTCTGCCTTGGAGCTTGCCAATCCTTTGAACGAGGTTCTCGGATACCGGTTATTCCTCCGGGGGCGGTAATTTTTGTCTTCGATGACGGTCCTAACAGCCACGGGGATACCACCGCCCGGCTGCTGGACGTATTAAAAAAATACGAGGTTCGGGCTATGTTTGCCCTGCTGGGGGAAAACGCGGAGCAAAACCCGATATTGGTCAGACGTATCCGCGCCGAGGGACATAGTATCATCAACCACGGTTACGGCGACCCTTTCGTGGTGTGGATGGGGGATGAGGCTTTCTACGCCAACCTGATCCGGGGGGAAGCGGCTATTACCGCCGCTTTAGAGGAAGAACCGGAACCGCGGCTTTACCGTCCCCAGGGAGGATTTTACACCAAAGGGCAGGAACGGATTTGGCGGGAGGCAGGTTATACCCTGATCGCCGAAACCATTCGGATCTATGACGCCGTATTATCGGCAAAGGACAAAGACCGGGCCATCGCAACTCTCACGAGGATGGTTGAAAAACAAGGAGGGGGTATTATCCTGCTCCACGATGGCCGGGACTCCCATGTCAGGATGGAAACCGAACTCGCAAAAAGCCCTCATGGCCGCTTCAATCGTTCATGGATTCCCGATATGGTGGAAGAATTAATTATTCTATTGCGGGAAAAAGGATATACGACGCCGGGTTTCGATATCCTTAACAGGCCGGATCATAGCGGTTGACCGGAGGACGGGGTCAGGGAGGGAATTCAGCGAATCCGGAAAAAATGGTCAAAATCGCAAAAAAAAGGCTTGACGGATCACAGACTTTTCTGTATTGTGTTATAAACAGAGCATTTTCCAAAAACTGAAGTTTTGGGAAAGCCTCCATAGTGTCGGTTTCAAAATCCGGCCGGTTTTGAAACAGCCTTAAGAGTCCGAAAATATCGGCTGGATAATAGTTAAAAGCAGCCGGCTTTGAATCCGTGAACCGCAGGTTTGAATGCTGCCGGCCTGGGGATTGACAGCGGCGCGGTAGTCTCGGAGGGTGTTTTGGGCCGCTAGCTCAGCTGGTAGAGCAGCAGACTCTTAATCTGCGGGTCGCAGGTTCGATCCCTGCGCGGCTCAGGGGACATATTTGATCCCTGCGGAAAAATGTGCGGGGTGAAAAAGAGATTTTTTGCGGGAATAGCTCAGTGGTAGAGCGCGACCTTGCCAAGGTCGATGTCGCGGGTCCGACTCCCGTTTCCCGCTTTTGTAAGTCTTTATAATATAAAGATTTACGAGTGGTTGCCCGAAGAAAAGGGTGCCATAACTTATTCATTTTTCGAAAATGGCACATGGAACCGGCCGATTGCTACCGAAAGGGGTATGTTATGGTTTTGCTCTCCTCTGTTTTTTTGCGGGAAGGCTGCCTGAATTATTAGGTGGCCTTCAAAAATGAGGAAACCGGGGCCTATCTCCCGGTAATCAGTATAAAACAATCAGTCAAAGATGAAGCCGGTAGGCAGGCGTGTTCATGGTATCGGAATGGTATCCCCCGAAAAGACGGAAACCTCGATCTCAAAACCTGCTCCCTGCGGGATACTATCCGTCATACCTCCCTTTCCATGGCGGTGCGCCATTTTTTTATAGCCTATATGCGGAACAAAATTGAAGATAAGCTGCTACAATCCCAAACAGGGCATAAAACCCTCTCTATGATTAAACGGTACTCAGACCATCGGCTTTACGGGGATCGGAACAAAATACGGGAGGCTCAGCTAGTTTCCCGACATCATTCAAACTGTGGGTATAGTCGTTTCAGTTGAGGCTTTCCCAAAAATTCAGCTTTTGGGAAAGCAACCTTAGATTTAGAGGAAAAAACGGGCTTTGGGCCGTTTTTTCCAAAGCCTTTCCCGAAACCAACCGGGTTTTGGGAAAGGCTCAGTTTAATTAAAATTGGTAAACCCCCGGCTTTGCGGGGGTATTTGACTTACTCAGGGACGCCGTCAAGACGCACCCGGTTTCGGTGCGCATTAACGCTATCGCCATGAGCATGGCGAGCTATATCGCCCTAGCCGCCCGGACAGTAAACCGCGCCTCAAAAATTACCGTCTGCGATAATTCGGTGGTGATGATCCACAATCCCTGGGGGATTACCGGGAATTCCAAAAGACAGCCGATTACATGGAACGGCTCGCCTCGATATACGGCAGTGTCCACGCCGCCGCGTCCGGCCAGAGTGAAAAGAAAATCAGGAAGGCAATGGACGACGAGACTTCCCACTGTCAACAAGTTAAGGGATAGAACCCAGGGCATCGGCGTTTACTTTTTGATCGTTAAAATTTCCTTGAACTCACAGAAATTTTCAAGAAAGACTAACTACAAAGGCGAATAGGGCCCACAAAGTATGCATGAAGCAACGCTTTATTCCTTCCTTCTGCGCCTTTGT